>QMIW01000033.1 GCA_024434165.1 Chloroflexota bacterium
AAATTTTACAAAAATACGCTCCCGGCGGCGTCCCCGCCGCCGAGGACGGCGGCATGAGCAGGAATTTGTTTTCTAAAAACTTATGACCGACTACTTAGTGCCCAAACAACTTAAAAGTGGAGGGGCAAAAGCGGTTGAAATTCACCGCTTTTGCCCTACATCTTCATGTTGTTTGAGTACTAGTGGTCAGTGAAATAGGAAAGCCTCGGAGAGCGGCATCTCCGGGGCTTTTCATTATGGCGGATGTTATAATGTTGAGTGTATCGGTTTTTGCTTGTCTGACCTGCAATGGATAGGATGAACACGTCCAACAATCCGTCATTTCAACACAGACACAAAGGATGGGAGAAAATGCGTAAAGCCCACTCGAATATCCCCAGCGCCGCTTTTGCGGTATTGATCATTGTCAGCCTCGTCGCCGCGTGCGGACCTGTCACCCCAGTCCCGACGCGGGTAGATTCTTCTTCCGCGGAGTTGCCCGGGGGACAAACCGCAGAGCAGGAGGTCTGGCTGGATGAGGCGGTGGATGTCCTTCAGTTCCCGCCAACGGGAAAGTTCGTTGTCCATTTCAAAAGCCCCATGTCGCCCACCAGCAGTTCCACGCCGGTCTTTGCCTGGCCTCATGTGGAAGGCGTCAGCAGTTGGAACGAAGACCGAACCACATTGACCTTCGATCCCGCTTCGATTTTGGACAGCAAAAAGACCTACACCTTCTTTTTGGATCCTGCGCTCAAATATGCGGACGGGAAATCGTTGGAAAATCCCGCTGAGTGGAGAATTTACGTGCAAAGCGGACCCCGGATCATTGGCGTGACCCCAACCGCCGGGGCGATCAGCAATCTATTCAAAACCATCGAGATTCGCTTCGACCGGGACATGGTCAGCGGCGATGTAAAACCGGCGTTGAACATCGAGCCGCCGCTGCCCTTCGATACCCGCTGGAAAAGCAAGCGCGTTCTCCAAATCAATTTACAACAGCCATTTCCTTCCGAACAGCGATATACCCTAATTCTCAAAAACGGCGAACTATTTGCCGAGGATGGTTCCTACCTGGCGGAGGATTACAGTTGGTTCTATTGGCAGGAGCCCTTTGACGTGACCGCCAAGGGCGGGGAAAAATCCGTATTGATCAGTTTCAACTATTCACTGGACGGGAAAAAGACCGGCTTGCCTTTTGTCATCTCTCCCCCATTGAGCGGAGAGTGGACCTGGCTGACGCCCCAGAAATTGCTGTTTGAGTCCAATGAAATGATCTCCCCCGGCATCGAATATTAACTTACCGCAACCGCCCCCCTCGTAAGTTTGGACGGCTATGAAATAGCGCAGATTCCCGCCGTAAAATTCTCGGGAAAGACACCCATCCAGCTGGTCACGGCGGGAATTAAAAAAAGTTCGTACAGCGACGAACTGTCTGCAGAACCTGACCTCGACGCCATCCGCCTCCAGTTCGACGTCCCGGTTGATCATGCCTCGGCGGAAGCGGCTTTTTCCATCACACCCGCAATTCCCGGCTCATTTCAGTGGGAGAAAGTCGAGAACACTTCAAAAGAGTTTTTGGTTTACGTTTTCCACGAGTTATTGGACCGCTCCACCGCTTATACCGTGAAAGTGGACTCCAGCCTGCTCACCCCTGCAGGAGAGCGGGCCATGATTGAACCATTCCAATTGGAGTTCAATTCGCCCCATTGGGGGTATATCGTTCCTTCGTTTGGCGAAGCGGGCGATAACATTCAGGTGGTGGATGCGAATGGTCCCAGGCGAATCCAGATTTCGGGTAACGACCCGGATATTAGTTTTACCGCCTATAGTTTTGACCTGAGCGAGTACGCGGCGTTATACGCGGAGCATTATCGGTCCCGCTCTGGAAGTGTGCGCTCCATACCCATCCCCGCAGACTTACAACCGGCGCTTACCTGGAAGCAGACCGTAAGCCGTGAAATAAAGGATAGCAGCATTACCGAAACCATCCTCCCTCCTGAGTTACCTCCCGGGTTGTACGTGGTCAACCTCAAAGTAAAGAATCGCCTGTACGACCGATTGTTCGTAGTCATTTCTGAAAATACCCTGGTGGTCAAAAACGACGGGGACGATCTCTTTGTCTGGTTGACGAACATCAACGGCGGGGTCGTGGCGGATGCCGAGGTGCGCGTGTACAACTCGAAGGGAGAAAAAATCCGCGAGGGGCACACTAATGAAAATGGACAGTATCAGGTCTCCGTCCCGCCGGATGCGGAGCCGATGCTCGTTTCGGCTTTTGTGAAGGCGCCCGGTCAGCCTAACGATGTCATCGTCACCGGTTTCTCTTCATGGAGATCGCGAATTTACTATGACTACTACGAACAGTGGGATGAGTGGCAGTTGCCCGAAGGCAAATCCTACCTTACCTATATCTATACGGAGCGCCCGCTCTACCGCCCGGGACAGACGGTGAACTTCAAGGTCATCCTTCGCAAGGATGACGATGTGAAATACAGCCTGCTGGAAACAGGCACGCCGGTTGATGTGCAGGTCAAAGATGCGCGCGGGAATGTTATCGCAACTTACGAAATGGCGACCAATGAATTTGGCACGATTCATGGCTCGGTGGATATTTCCGAAGGCGCCATGCTGGGTGAATACAAAATCGAGGCGGAGGTGGAGGGCGTTATCTTTGAAGAGTCTTTCAAAGTGGAGGATTACCGAAAGCCGGATTATCAAATCAGCATCACATCCCTGCAGCCGGAGAAACAAGACCGATTTGTGCAAGGGGAGGAGGTTCGACTCCAGATACATGCCGCCTACTACTTCGGCGAACCGCTGGCAAACGCCAAACTGGATGTGGATGTTATGGAGGGATATTCGCCTCTTGCAATATCCTTGTCCACCTCATTGAAGACCGACGAGGACGGCAATGCAATCCTGTCCTTCAAAGCGCCTTTTAACTTTAATAGTTACGAGTCTTCAACCTGGTGGAGAAGACAGAATCCGCAGACGATACAATTGACTGCGAGCATAGATGATGGGAGCAACCAGTCGGTGGCGGCTGTCCATCAATTCCTTGTGTACCCGGCGGCGGAGATACTCAGCCTGAATACCGATGGCTATTTCTTCAAACCCAACCAGCCTTTTTCTGTCTCCATTCGCGTTACAAACTTGTTCGAGCAGCCTATTGTGGGACGGGATGTTTCCCTGACCATTCATCCCTGGAACAGGGAGAATTACAAATTCGGTTCTGTAATTCAATCCTTCTCCCTGCAGACCGATTCGCAGGGGCAAGCCGCCCAGGAGTTGGTTTTCCCATCCTCGGGTTACTATCAACTCTCGCTTCACGCCAGGGATGCGGATGGACACAAGATGGAAACCCGCCGTGTAGTGTATGTTTTCAAACAAAACGACCGCTGGTTCACTACAAGACAGACGGATCAAATCCAGATTTTAGCGGAGAGGGATTCCTATAAGCCCTATGAAAAAGCCCGCTTTATGATCGAGTCCACCTTCAGCGGGCTCGCGCTGATCACATTCGAACGCGGAAGCGTCATTAATTCCAAGTTGATCGAATTGACCGCCCCGCTGACCGTCTTTGAAACGGACGTCATCCCCGAACATGCCCCGAATGTTTACGTCACTGTTCACGCCTGGCAGCCTGCCGCAGAAGATGTATACCGCTATGGCTATTTGGACCTATGGACAACCGATGCGGACAGTTATTTGCGTATTGACGATACGCAAATCCGGGTGGATGCGAGCGCAAAAGAACTCGACATCCGCATCACCACAGATAAGCAGACATATCAACCCGGTGAGACCGTAACTGCGACCATTAACGTCAAAGACTCGCAGGGAAACCCTGCGCCTGCAGAACTCTCACTGGCGGTGGTGGATGAATCCATCTACGCGCTGGCGAGCGAGTTCGAGCCGGATATTTTCGATGCGTTTTATGGTCCGCGCCAACACACAGTGGCAACTTCCGACTCGATGTCTCCGTATCGAGTTATCATGGAAGGAGGCAGGGGCGGTGGCGGTGGCGGTGGCGCGCTCAAAACAAGGCAGGATTTTCTGGATACCTCTGCCTGGCTGCCCGTCATCCAGACCAATGAAAATGGGCAGGGCATCGTCACCTTTGAACTGCCGGATAACACCACCAGCTGGCGGTTGACGGTCAAAGCCATTACGCTGAAACACCAGGTGGGGCAGGCAAAGACCAACATCGAGACCAAAAAGGAAATCTTTTTGCGACCGGTATTGCCGCGCGTTCTGACCCGCGGCGACCAGGCAACGCTGGCAACCTTCATTCACAACTACAGCCCGGAGGAAAAGACCCTCACCCTTCAGTTTATTGCGGATGGATTGAAAATCGAAGACGGCGATGAAGAGCAAACTGTTACGCTTCAACCCGGGGAAGTGATGCCGGTCGGCTGGCGCATCGTGGTGGACCGGGCGACTCCCACCAAAATCAAATTCATCGCCAGGGACGAAAAAGGCGTGCTGGATGCCGTCGAAATGCCGATGCTGATACAACCGGCGGCGGTTCGAGATATTCAGACACAGTCCGGCGAATTCACCGGGACGCTGGCGCTGGAGGTGGCGCTTCCCGCTGTGGAGATGGAAACCAGCCAGGTCACGCTCTCTCTCCACCAATCCATGAGCGGCACGCTGTTGAACGGCTTGGAATATTTGATCGGCTTCCCCTACGGCTGCGTGGAGCAGACCATGAGCCGCGCACTTCCCAACGCAGTGATCCTGCGCGCCTCGGAACAACTCGGAATCGGCGGACCGAACCTGCAAAGACGGCTGGAGCCTTACATCGAAGAGAGCATCAGCAAACTTTACAGCCTGCAGCACGGCGACGGCGGCTGGGGCTGGTGGCAATACGATGCCTCGGATGAATATCAAACCGCCTGGGTATTGTTCGGTCTGGGCATCATAAATGATTCGGGGCATACCGTCGCGCCAACGGTCCTGGATGATGCCGCCAGATGGCTGAATGACTCCCTCAGGTACAGGGATATGGATCCACGCACACGCGCTTACGCCCTGTACAGCCTGGCAGCGGCAGGACGGGGCAATCTGGAAGCAACCCAAAATCTGGTTTCCGAATCCATTCACGAACTGGACCCGTTCAGCCAGGCGGCGCTGGCGTCTGCGTTGCACAAAATGGGCGAAACGAAACAGGCGCGCGAGATTCTGGAATTGCTCGCCCAAAGCGCCACGAAAACCAAAGACGAGGTTTACTGGTCCCAGCCGGCATACGACGGCGTCTACAACCGGAAGACCATGGCGTCCACCACCCGCACGACGGCAATGGTACTGCTGGCATACGCGGAAATTGACCCGCAGAATGAACTGGTCCCCGGCATGGTCGAATATCTTTCATCCCAGCGCAGGGGAAGTTACGGCTGGGGAACCACAAACGAAACCAGTTTCGCAATCCTGGCGCTGACCGAATATTTGGTTTCACAGGAAAACAGTTCAGGAGTTACCCCCTATCAAGTCAGCGTGAACGGCAGGGAGTTGTTTACCGGCACGCTCAAGCCGGGAGATACCAGCGTGACATTGGAGATTCCCATATCGGAACTTGAACACGGAGTCAATTCCCTCCTCGTGGACACTCAGGGAGACCACCCGGTTTATTTCGACCTCTCCACAAAATACGACCTGATGCAGAAAGACGTGGAAGCCGCCGGAGCCGTCAAGATCACGCGCCGCTATCTTGACCCGAAGACAGGCAAACCACTTGAGTCACTTCAAGCGGGACAGTTGGTGAAGGTGGAGTTGATCGTCAATTTTTCAGAACAAGCCTATTTTGTCGCCGTGGAGGATTACCTGCCCGGCGGCCTCGAAGCGTTGAATGAAGAGCTGGGAATGTCCAACCAGTATCACGAAAATGAATGGGAATTCTTCCCCTATTTCTGGGAGGACTATGGATACAACTACAAGGAAATCCGCGGCGACCGTGTCGTGTTCTTCATCACTGAACTCGAACCGGGCAGGCATACATTCACCTATTTTGCCCGCGCCACAACAACCGGTCAATTCACGGCGTTGCCGGCACAAGCCTATGCCATGTACGACTTGAACACGTGGGGTCGTTCGGATAGCCTCGAGATAACCGTGAAGTAGCGGCGGTCGAGAATTGCAGCCAAAACCATAGATTTCCCTTTTGAGAGCGCATCCTCCAAGACCATCAATTTGGAGGATGCGCATTTCAGTTCAAATATCGAAATACCGCATCCTACATTGCACGATTGAAAACTGAAAACCGGCGGCAGAACAACCTCGGATAAACGGCAGGGTTATAATATGCAGCGTTAATTCCAACAACCGACAATTCGATGAGGAGAGAGATGCTTAACAAGCTGTTATTCCACCGATTCCCCAGCCTGAAAAGCCTGCTGGCACGCATCCAATACGACCTGGTGACCACCTTCGACCGGGATAAGAACGCCATCTTCATGAATTTTGGATACGCTGCCCATCCGCACGGGCACGAACCCATTCCCCTTGAGCCGGAGGATGAAATTCACCGCTATCCGATGCAGTTGTATCACCACGTGGCGAAACACATCAGCTGGGAAAACGCCGATGTGCTGGAGGTCAGCTCCGGGCGCGGCGGCGGCGCGGCGTTCATCGTGCGGCATTTCAAACCCAAATCCTACATCGGCGTGGATTTCTCTCCGCGCGCCGTCGAATTCTGCCGCGAACATTACAGCCACCTGGCGGAACTCAAATTCCAGCATGGCAATGCCGAAGCGCTCTCCTTCCCCGACAACTCGTTCGACGTGGTGGTGAATGTCGAAGCGTCGCTGTATTACCCAAACATCGCCAAATTCTTCGAGCACGTCAAGCGCGTGCTCAAACCCAACGGCTACTTCCTTTACACCGACCTGCGCTACGAGGAAAAGGTCCCCGCCTGGCACGCGCAAATCAAAGCCCTGGGATTGAAGGTCGTCCATGAAGAAGAAATCACCGACAACGTGCTCAAAGCGATGGAACTCGACCGCGAACGGCGCGTGGCGCTGGTGAACAAATACGTGCCGCGCATCCTGCGCAAGCCGTTCTATCACTTTGCCGGTCTCAAGCCCGAAACGCCGGACGCCCCTCCCCACCTCGATAACCGGCATTATTGGTTCTTCATTTTGCAGAAGGCTTAAATTAAAAGATGCGCCGCGCGGCGCATCTTTTTGTTATCATCGGAACGCGAGGTGAACATGAAGATTTTATCGGTGGATATCGGCACCGGCACGCAGGATATTTTTCTTTACGATTCGAATCTCGACATCGAGAACGGATTCAAACTCGTCCTGCCTTCGCCTACGATGATGGTTCATCGCCGTCTCAAGCAGTCGCTTCGCCTTCGGACCCCGATGCTGTTCGCCGGGCACCAGATGGGAGGCGGACCCTCAGCCTGGGCAATCGAGGAATATGCCCGGGCAGGGATTCCCGTTTATATGACTCCTTCCGCCGCGACGACGATCAACGATGAGTTGGACAAAGTGGAGGCGCTGGGGATAAGAATCGTCTCGGAGGACGAGATCGAAGGTCTCAAGCCGAAGGTCGAACGATTGGAGTTGAAGGATTTCGACTTTCCGCTGATTGCAAAAACGTTTGCGGATTATGGCGTTTCACTGAATGATTTGAGTGCGGTTGCGGTTGCGGTCTTCGATCACGGCAGCGCGCCGCCGGGAGTTTCGGACAGGCAGTTTCGGTTCGACTATTTGGACGAGCGAATTCGGGCGAAGAATTCCCTGTCGGCATTTGCTTATCGCTCAACGGACATTCCCAGGATCATGACGCGCCTGCAATCCGTAGCAGACTCGGCGGGTGATCTGCCCTGCCCGCTGGTGGTGATGGATACGGCTCCGGCGGCAGTGTTGGGCGCGATGTTCGACACCAAGCTCAATTTCCACAACTCCGGCAATGGAGATAACTTCGGTAAGCGTGACAGCACTCGTGCCAACGGCTTTAATTTGCCTGCACGCAGAACAATGATCGTCTGCAATGTGGGAAATTTCCATACGCTGGCATTTCGGCTTGGAGAAAAGGGAATCGAGGGAGTCTTCGAACATCACACCGGCGAGATTGATTTACCGAAACTCGAATCCCTTTTGCGAAGACTGGCTGATGCCTCGCTGAAACACGAAGACGTGTTCAACGACATGGGACACGGCGCGTTGATGTATACGGATGAGGCAGTTGAATTTGGGAAGGACGAGTTGGATGTAGTTGTGACGGGACCGAGACGTTCGATGTTTATGGAATCAGACAGCTTGCTGCCGAAGCAACGGGAGCAGGCTCCCTCACTCCAAAAGTTACGTCCATATTTCGCCACCCCTTTTGGCGACATGATGATCGCGGGCTGTTTCGGTTTGCTGGCGGCTACGGCGGAGGTATTGCCCAATTTGGCGGAGACAATTACCGGGTCGCTGCGAGGCGGGCGCGGGCGGGGAGTCGCGCCGTGGGATGCTGAATAAATCCTGATGGGGCTTGAAGCGGGTTGAGGGAGTTTGACAGCGCAAATTGAATAAAGTGGCAATGGAGGTCCTTATGTCCACATCGAGCCGTTTGATCTCGGCGTTTTTCACTATTCTCCCCGGGTCCTTTTTCTTCGTTTTGTTCCTGACGAGCGGCTGGCTCGGCAGGGAATACTGGTGGGGAACGTACCTGGCGGCGTTCATCGTTTTGTTGTTCAGCGGTTTGTTCTTCGGCTCTGCTCTTCCGAACCTGTTTCAAAAACTGGGATTGCGTCATCCGTGGGTGTGGATTCTTGCACAGGGAATACTGGCATGGACGGCGGCTTTTTTCGCGCTGACCATCTTGAACCTGACACCGCTGTGCGTGGGACAAAACAACGGCGATGGAAACAATGATCTTGGGATGTGCAATCTGATAACCGCATTATCGTGCATTGTGTACACGCCAGTCTATGGCGGCGTACTGGCGGTAAGTTCGCTGGCCGGTCATTGGATGCTGAAACTGCAACTGAACCGGAGGGAGTAATTATGAAAGCCTTTCGATTCATCAGCCTGATTTTCCTTGCAGTGAGTGTCTGCTTTTTACTTGCCATTCCCGTTCTTGGATTCGGCTCAACGGCAATCAACTGGAAGGGAATATGCTACGGCTTCACCGATGGACAGACTCCCTGCTCATGGTGGGAATTCGCGCAAAACGAGATGTTCTGGACTTCGATGCTGGTCGTCCCGTTGCTGGCGATGACGCTGGCAACATGGTTGATCGTAACCATCATTCGATGGACGGTTACGAGAACGAATTCAACACAAACAAAGTGAGTAACATCCTATAGTGGGGACGAGGTAGTGGAATATAATCCTAAATCTCAAAGTAACCGGTGACCGAGTAGACAATGTGATTGCCCGCCGTCTACCGAGACCGCAGATAATCATCAAACAGCATAGTTCTGGCAAAGCGGTGATCTCGGTACGTGGCGCTCTGCGCCACACTCGACCACCAAGTATGAATCAAACAGGAGACAAATAATAAATGTGCGGAATTTTCGGATATGTTACAAACAAAGAAGAAGATTTGGGTCCCATTCTGATCGAAGCAGCAAAGAGGTTGACCTATCGCGGCTACGACTCGGTCGGCGCGGCGGCGTTGAACGGAAGCAAGATTGATTTGCGAAAAGATGTGGGCAAAGTGGAGGAAGTAGCCGCAAAATATAGCTTTGCGGAACTGCGCGGGCAGCGCGGAATTACCCAATTACGATGGGCAACCTTTGGAGAACCTTCTCAGGTGAATGCTCAGCCGCATCTCGACTCAGATGGCGACCTGGTCGGCGCGCACAATGGGAACGTGGTCAACAACGTGGAGTTGCGCGAGCAGTTCATCGCCGAGGGCATGACTGTCCGTTCGCAGAACGATGGGGAGACGTGTGTCCACGCCGTGGAGCGATATATCAATCGCGGCTACGAGTTCATTGACGCGATCCGACTCGCCTATGGCGACCTCGAAGGCGATTATGCCTTTGTCATCGGGCGCGCGAATGACGACAAACTGTATGCGTTCAAAAAAGGTTCGGGCATGGTGGTGGGACTCGGCGAAGGCTTCACTTGTGTTTCGTCCGACCTGCCTTCGATCCTGCCGCTGACGCGCGAAGTGATTCGCCCGCAGGATGGGGAGATTGTCACCTTGTGGGCGGATAAGGTCGAGGTGCGCTCGGTCAAGGATGGAAAACCGATTGATCGAAAACCGGAGACAGTCACGGAAACGATGGATGCGGTGCAGAAGGGCGGGTATCCGCATTTCATGTTGAAGGAAATTCACGAGCAGGCTCAGGTCGCACGTGAGTTATCTCATGTCTTGAATGGTAATCGTGAAGTCGAGACATTGATCGAGAAGATGAAGAACGCGCGTCATCTGTATTTCATCGGTTGCGGCACGAGCTATCACGCCGCGTCGGTGGGCGCGGTCTATTTCGCGCAGCTGGCGGGCAAGCCCGTCATCCCTGTGCTGGCACCGCAGTTCATCGCACAATATGCGCCGGCAGTGAATCACGATGACGTGGGGATTTTCGTCAGCCAATCGGGCGAGACCAAGGACGTGCTTAACGCGCTGGAAGCGGCGGAGCAAAAGGGCATGGCGTGTTTTGGATTGGCGAACGTGGTCGGCTCGACGTTGACAAAGACCGCCTCGCTCTGTCTCCCCTTGTGCTGCGGCTACGAAATCAGCGTCCCCGCCACGAAGACGTTTACCAACCAGGTTGTGATGTTCCTGTATCTGGCGTACAAGATGGCGGGCAAAGATGTCCATGGATTGGATGCGATCCCCGAATTGATGGAAAAAACCATCGAGATGGTCGAGCCTCAAATCAAAGAGATTGCGAAAGACATCAACGAGTGGAATGACCTGTACTGTCTCGGCTACGGAGCGACTTATCCCATTGCGCTCGAAGGCGCATTGAAATTGAAAGAGATCACCTACGCCCACTGCGAAGGGATGCTCTCGACCGAGTTCAAGCACGGACCACTTTCCGCGGTGAGCAAGGGCTTCCCCATTATTTTTGTGGCAGGACCGAACGATGTGCCGCTCATCATCAGCGGCATCAACGAAGTGAAGGTGCGCGGCGCGCGGACCATCGTCATCGCCGAAGAGGACTCCCGCCTGCGCGCCAACGCGGACGATGTAATCGTGCTCCCCAAATCCGGCCCGCAGATTTCGGCGCTGCTGGGAGTCCTGCCATTGCAGCTGCTTTCGTATCACATGAGTGTGATGCGCGGGTTCGATCCCGATTTTCCGAGGAATTTGTCGAAGACGCTGACAGTGGATTAGTTTGCCCCACCCAACCTAAGGTAGAATTGCTCCCATACGAAGAAAAAAGGATGACTCATGCCCATCGCTCTTCCCCGCTCCAAAGTCAAGAAAAACCAAACCTGGAACTCCGAAAGCGTCTTCTCTTCGCCCAAGGCATTCGACGCGGAGGTAAAAAGCCTGCTCGAAAGCCTGGAAACGGTGAAGAAGTATCGGGGTCGTCTTGGAGAAAGCCCCGACGTATTCATCGAAGCCATGCAGTTCATGGATAAACTCGCCCGGCGCGCCGCAAAGGTTCAGGTGTATGCCACCATGTCCAGTGCGGTGGATACCGCCAACCAGGCGGGCGCGGCGATGAGCGGAAAAGCCATGTCTGCGCTTGCCCGGGTGGGAGCGGAAACTTCGTTCGTAGATCCGGAACTCCTGTCCATTGGCGAGGCGAAGTTGCGCCAATGGCTGGCGGAGGACCCCTATATGGGGCTGTACGAGCATTACATCAACGACCTCTTCCGCAGGCAGGCGCATGTCCGCAGCGCCGAGGTGGAGGAACTGCTTGGCATGATGCGCGATCCATTCGGGACGGTGCGCACCACGGCGCATCTGCTGGCGAACGCCGATTTCAAATTCAAGCCCGCAAAAGACAGCAAAGGCAGAAAGGTGGATTTGACCCAAAGCACCTTCGACGCCATCCTCAACGGGGCAGATCGAAAAGCGCGCCAGACCGCATGGGAGAATTACAACGACAGGTACCTCGAATTCAAAAACACGCTCGCCAGCAACCTGACCGCCTCCATCAAACAGAATGTGTTCAACATGAAGGCGCGCCGGTTCAATTCGTCGCTCGAAGCCACGCTCTTCAACGGGGATGTGCCGGTGGAGATGTTCCACAACCTTCTGAACATCTTCAAGAAAAACCTCCCGCTCTGGCACAAGTATTGGCGCATCCGCCGCAGGGCGCTCGGCGTAAAGACTCTGCATCCATACGATGTGTGGGCGCCGCTGACGACAAAGAAATACAAGGTCCCGTTTGAAAAAGCTGTGGACTGGATCAGCGATGGGCTGGAGCCAATGGGCAGGGAGTACGTGGACACCATGCGCAGGGGCTGTCTCAAGGATCGCTGGGTGGATTGGTCGCCGAACGCGGGCAAGCGCCAGGGCGCGTTCTCGACGCGCGTGCCCAGCGACACACATCCGTTCATTTTGATGAGTTACACCGACGATATCGGCAGTATGAGCACGCTCGCACACGAACTCGGTCACTCCATGCATGCGTATTACGCCAGCCGCGCCCAACCAATGATCTACTACACCTACCCTTCCATCATCTCGGAGACCGCTTCCAATTTCCATCAGGCGATGACGCGCGCTCATTTGCTCAAAGCCAACACCGATAAACATTTCCAGACCGCCCTGCTCGAAGAGGCGATGGATAACTTCCACCGTTATTTCTTCATCATGCCCACGCTCGCCCGCTTCGAACTGGAAACACATCAGCGCATCGAAAAGGGACAGCCGCTCACCGCCGATTTCATGATCGAACTGATGGCGGATCTGTTCAGCGAAGGCTACGGCGGCGAAATGAACCTGGACCGCGAGCGGGTCGGCATCACCTGGGGCACGTTCACCACCCATCTTTACATTGACTATTACTCGTTCCAATATGCCATCGGAATCTCTGCCGCGAACGCCATTGCCAAACGTATTCTCGATGGCGTCCCCAACGCCGCGCAGGACCACATCGAATTCCTGAAAGCAGGCTCGTCCAAGCCGCCGATGGAGGTCTACAAAATTGCAGGCATTGACATGGCTAGCGCCCAACCCATCGAAGATGCGTTCGCGGTGCTGGAGGAGTATGTGAATCGGTTGGAGGTTTTGACAGACAAATAAGGCTTAGCGAGACTTCCGAATTCTTCGAGAATTTGGAAGTCTTTTTTTTCCTCTTGACAAATAGACGATTATCTATATAATATCCCATAGAAGTTTATCTATATGAAACCATCCCTCCCCATCGTCTGCAACATGAACGTTTTCACGCCCGAGCAACGCGACGCCCACCTGCAAAGGACCAACCAGTTGTTTGCGAAAGTCGCGTCCGTCGCGGCGCAGGAAAACGGTTATCGGTTTGCCCTGCCCTACGAGGCGGAGAGCCTTATCGAACTGGGCAAATTCATTGCCAACGAACGGCTGTGCTGCCCGTTTTTGGAATTCTCGCTGACGGTCAAGCCCGGTGAAGAACCTGTCCTTCTATCCCTCTCAGGTCCCGAGGGCACGCGGGAGTTCCTGCGCGCCGAGTTTAGTGAGGCGTTTGCATGAAACTCAATCCCGTCCTGTTTGCCAAAGCCATCGCCGACGAGACCCGCCAAAAGATCATGAGCGAGTGTTGCTGCTGCTGGATTTCCGTCGGCGAACTGACCGAGAAACTCAAGGTCACGCAGCCCACCGTCTCGCATCACCTCGCCATTTTGCGCGAGGCGGGTCTGGTGAACGTACGCGAGGAAGGCAAGCAGACCTTTTACTCGCTCAACCAGGAAAATATCGCCGTCTGCTGCGGTCAGATCATGCTCAAGTTTGCGCCGGAGGAAGAAGCGACCGAAGCCGTCGTCAAAGTTGTAAGCAGGTAGCCGCATGTATCGGTAATTTTTTTACCTCAATAAATAGACAAGTTTCTATATGAAAGAGGAACCATGTACGCAGAAATCCTTCTTATCATCGGCATTCCCGCCATCCTGTTTGGCTTGGCGCGTTCCACTGAAAAGGTCCTGGACATCCGCCAGAGCCAGCGGGATAAAGGGATCAATTTGAAGCCCTACCTATAATTCCACAAGGAGAATCCAATGACTGAATCCCCCACCCCCATCCACGACGCCGTGCGCGAGCATTACGCCGAGCGAATCAAAAGCAGCGCCTCGTGCTGCGGACCTTCGGACTGCTGCACGCCAGAAAGCAATCTCTACCCGACAGATTTGCTTGCCACGCTCCCCGAGGGCGAATCGGCTGTCAGCTACGGCTGCGGCGACCCAATCACACTCGCCGCATTGCAGCCCGGTCAGACCGTACTCGACCTCGGTTCGGGCGCAGGACTCGACTGCTTTTTCGCCGCACAAAAAGTCGGCGAAACGGGCAAAGTCATCGGCGTGGATATGACCCCTGAAATGATCGAACGTGCCCGGTCCAGCGCGAAGCGGATGAATCTCACCAACGTCGAGTTCCGCCAGGGATATATCGAAGACCTGCCCGTCGAATCCGGCACGGTGGACGTCATTATCTCGAACTGCGTCATCAACCTCTCGCCGGATAAAACCAAAGTGTTTAGTGAGACGTTCCGGGTGCTGAAGCCGGGCGGGAAACTGGCGGTCTCGGACATCGTCACTGATGGACCGCTGCCGGACGAAGTCAAGAAAAGCCTGAGTGCCTGGGCGGGGTGCGTGGCGGGCGCGGTGGAGGCGAAGGATTACATCGCAATGATGGAAGCGGCCGGGTTCACGAACATTTCCATCCAGCCGGTGTTCTTCGACAAACAAACTGTTGATGATGCGCTGGGCGGCATGAAACTGGATGCAAGCCGTTACTCGAAAGACGAAATCTACAAGGCAGTGTACAGCGCGAAGATCACGGCGTATAAGCCGGCATAACACTGAAAACCGCCACCGGGTATGCAGCAGGCCGCGCTTGGAGCGCGACCTGCTTTTGTTATTTTCATCATCTTGACAGTGCAATCCTTTGGGGGTAAAAACAAACCGACTAGTCGGTTTTATTTCAATTTCTCCCCTCCCTATGGGAGAGGCAGGGCGAGGGCTCATGCAGCAGCGCAGTGAAGAAACCCGCTCCAGGATCATGGAGTCAGCCGTCAAATTATTCTCGTCGCGCGGGTACAACGCCGCCAGCGTGGACGACATCTGCAAGGACGCAGGCATCAGCAAGGGCGCGTTCTATCACCATTTCGAGAGCAAACAAACGCTTTTCCTCGCCCTGCTCGATGGCTGGCTGCAAACCATAGATCACGCCATCGAAGCCTCGAAGGACAAGACCGCCCCCGAAACCTTCATGCAGATCACGGAAGCATTCCCTTACATTTTTGCCTCTGCGAACGAAGGCTTGCCCATGTTCCTCGAATTCTGGCTGCAAGCCAGCCGCGACGAAAAGATCTGGCAGGCAAGCGTTGCCCCCTACCGGCGGTATCACAAGTATTTCACCTCGCTCATCAAAAAGGGCGTGGATGAAGGCTCGTTTGTGGAAGTGAACCCTGAATTAACGTCGCGCATGATCATCTCGACGGCGATGGGCTTGTTATTGCAAAGCCTGATGGACCCCAAAGGCGCCAAATGGGAAAAGGTCGCGCGCGACAGCACGAATCTGTTGGTAAATAGTTTGTTGAAGAAATGACCCTCACCCCAGCCCTCTCCCAGTGAGAGAGGGAATTAAGGAGAACTATGTGGCTTGTCACCGGCGCAACGGGACATATCGGTAATGTCCTTGTGCGAAAACTTTTGGAACACGGGGAAAAGGTTCGGGCGTTGATCCCGCCCGGAGAAAGCCGCGAACCGCTCGCCGGTCTGGATGTGGAGGCGGTGGAGGGCGATGTTCTCCATTTGGATTCGGTGTTCGAATCCCTGCGGGGCGTCAAAGGCATCTTCCATCTTGCAGGCGTGATCTCGATCATGCCGGGAGCGAATCCCTTCGTGCGCAAAGTCAATGTGGAAGGGACAAAAAATATTCTTCATGCTGCGCGGGAAAAAAAGATCGGGAAACTCGTTTACACTTCGTCCATCCACGCCATTCAGCGGGCAGAGGACGGCGTCATTGACGAAAACATCCCCTATGACATGAACAATCCCTACGGGGCGTATGACCGCTCGAAGGCGGAGGCGACT
Organism: Chloroflexota bacterium; assembly: GCA_024434165.1. GTDB lineage: Bacteria > Chloroflexota > Anaerolineae > Anaerolineales > Villigracilaceae > Villigracilis. The sequence goes on from QMIW01000033.1 coordinate 16,116, forward strand.
CTCGAAGTCTTGCATGCGGCTCAAACCGGACTGGAGGCTGTTGTGGCCTGCCCCACCGGGGTGATCGGTCCCTATGACTTTCGCGGCTCCATGATGGGAGCGGTCATCCACGATGCGGCGGCTGCCAAGCCCACGCTCTACGTGGACGGTTCGTACGACTTCGTGGATGTGCGCGACGTGGCGGAAGGTTTGATCACCACCGCTGAAAAGGGCAAGCGCGGCGAGAGTTATATCCTCTCCGGGCAGAAGATCTCGGTGCGGTACATGCTCGAAACCGTGCGCGAGATCACGGGCAGGAATTTCTTCCAGATGAAAATTCCATTCGACCTGGCGAAGTTCGCCGCGTTATTCACGCCGATGTATTACCGGCTGGCGCGCGCCACGCCGCGTTTCACGCCGTATTCGCTGGAAGTGCTGAAAAGCAATGCGAACATCAGCCATGCCAAGGCGAGCCGTGAACTGGGCTACCAGCCGCGGTCGCTGTATGAGAGCATTCGCGATACGGTGAAATGGTTTTTGGAAAGACGGAAGAGTTAGGGACAGTGATCAGTAATCAGTGATCAGTTTGAGGAAAGTGAAAAGTGCGAGTGAAATAAAAAAACAAGATAAAAAGAGGAGCCTATGAAAATCGTAACCGATTGCGCGGCGGATATGCCGAACGAAGAACTCGAACGACTGGGAATCGTCCAAGCCCCGCTGTTCATTCAATTCCCCGAAGGTGAGGTGAATTCGGCGGATATTTCCGCCGACGAATTCTACAACCGCCTCGAAGCGATGCGTCCGCAGATTCCCACCACGGCGCAGCCCTCGAGTGGAATCTTTGCGGAGTTGTACCGCAAAGTGGCGGAGAAGGGCAGGGATATTCTATCCATCCACATTTCGTCGGGCTTGAGCGGCACGATCAATTCGGCGCGCGACGGCGGCGAACAGATCAAAGGCGAGGCGAACGTCCATTTCTGGGATACGCTCACGCTCTCCGGCGGAGAACGCTTTCAGGTGCTGGCGGCGGCGATGGCTTCCAAGGCGGGCTGGGCGCTGCAAGCCATTCAGGAGCGCCTGACCCGCATCCGCGAGAAGACCGAGGTGATTTACACGCTCGACACATTGGAATATCTTGCGCGCGGCGGGCGCATCGGACGGGTCAAGGCGCTGGCGGGAGCCTTGCTCAACCTCAAGCCGATCATCCGCGTGGATACGGACGGCAGGTACAGCACCGTCAAGACCGAGCGGACAATCAACAAGTCCATCGCATCCATTGCGGAGCACATCCGTGAAAAATACGGCAACACGCCGTTGTGGGTCACCGTTCTGCATGGACGTTTTGCCGAAAAAGCCGACGCGCTTTCGAAGGAATTGCAGGAAAAACTCAACATCGCCAGACTGGAAGTGATGCGCATCTCGCCGGTGCTGGGTGTGCATACGGGTCCGGGAATCGTGGGGGCGGCGGTGGTGCCGATGGAGTTGATGGGCGATTTGGAGTAGAGAAATTTGCAAAGAGTTGCGAGAAGAGAAGAAAGAAAACGGGCACGCGATTGGCATGCCCGTTTGAAATTTATGAGGCAAACTTTCTTGCTTTCGCGATCCTCTCTCCAAGCGGCGGGTGGGAATAGAACATAAAGACCACCCACTTTTCGGGGTCAATCTCGCCGAGGTTCTGATTCGCCAGCCGCGTAAACGCGGAAGCGAACGCCTCCCCCTTGCCGGTGGAGCGCAGGGCGTAATCGTCCGCCATGCTTTCGCGCCAGCGGGAAAGCGCGTTTTCGAGCGGTTGAACCAGCAATCCGTACGCACCGAGGATGAGCGTCAATGCCGGGAAGGCGGCAGGGTCGGCGATAGAGGTAAAGGAGAAGACGTTCACAGCGTAATCCATGGTTTGGGAGGCGATGAACAGCCCAATGGTCACAAGAAGCGTGCCGGAGATGATAAGAAAGGGAATATCCTTGTGGACGTGATGCCCCAGTTCGTGGGCAAGCACGGTTTCAATTTCGTCCGGCGTAAATTCGTTGATGAGCGTGTCGCCGAGGATGATGCGGCGCGTGCTGCCGATGCCGGTCAATGCGGCATTGGCGGCTTTGGTGCGCTTGGACATATCGAACTTGAACACGCCGCGCACTTTGGTGTTGGCGCGCCTGGCAAGGTTCAGCAGGCGTTCCTCGAGGTCTTTGTGTTCGTCGCCGAGCGGGACGTATTTGTTGAAGAGCGGCATGATGAGCACTGGGGCGAGATTGGAGAGGATGACGTTGAAGAGAAGCAGTCCGCCCGCCGCCCATAGCCACCACGCGTCACCGGCAAGACGCAGGGCGAGATACAGCAATTCAAGCAGAATCAACCCGATGGGCGCGCCGATGGCGAGACCTTTGAGTTGATCCACGATCCAGTCTTTGAGCGTCTGGTTGGATTGACCGAAGCGCCTGGGCAGGACAAATCCGCCATAATAGCCGAGGGGCAGGTTGAGCACAAAGTAGATGCCGCCAAAGACAATGACGTAGAGGACGATGACCAGTGGCTCAGTGATCAGTGACCAGTCGTCAGTGATCACTGACCAGTAATCAGTAAGCAGTGTGCGAAGGGAAACGCTCCAGCCAAGGAAGAGCCAGGCGAGGGCGTAGATGGCGCTGAAGGCAGTATCCATCAGCCACAACCGGCGGCGGATGCGGGCGTATTGCCTGGCTTGTTTTTGTCGTTCGGGGTCGAGAGCGGTCATTTTGATTTACGATGTACGATTTCGCCGGCAAGCAGGGCGATGATTTCATCCGTTTTCATCACCTGACCATAGGATTTGAGCGCGGCGAGAAACGCTTTGTGGACGTGTTCGGCAGGAATGGTCGTACCATCGTATTCGAGGTCGCGGGTGGCGCAGGCGTTTTCGGCGATGATGACTTTGAAGCCAAAATCGGCGGCGGCGCGGGCGGTGGCATCCACGCACATGTGGGTCATCATACCAGTGATGACCACGCGCTCGATGCCCCAACCCTTGAGCATCTCCAGCAGGTTCGTCTCGCGGAAGGAGTTGGGATAATGCTTGTAAACGATGGGTTCGCCTTCGAAATGCGCCACGGAGTCATGGATATCCGAGCCTTCGTCGCCGCGGATGAAGAACTTCGCATCGGGTTTGAGCGAGATGTGCTGGATGTGGACGTGATGCCCGCCGTGCTCGCGGAAGCATTGCAGGATGGTATACGCCTTCTTTGCGGCTTCGAGCGGTTCGACCAGCGGGTACTTCCCGCCGGGGAAATAGTCTTTTTGGATGTCAATGACGAGGAGGGCGGTTTTCACAGTTTCACCTTTCAGCCAGAAGAGTGCCTGGCAAATGACGTATGCGGGGATTATCCGACATTGTCACGTTATTCAAGAAGCAATCAAATTTTTCAACAGGTCGTCCGCTTGCCGCCTCAAGTGTAACTTCTCTGTAATGGAAGATATTTTCTCAAAATCCGATTTCGCCTTTTCGAACCTCTGCAGCTCCAGGTACGCTTTTCCGCGTCCCAGATACAGGCGCGGCTCGCGCGGATTAATCGTCAGCGCGCGGGTGTACAACTCCACAGCGCGGACAAATTCCCGGTTGACGCGGCAGGCGTCGGCGTAGCCCTGAAGCGCGAGCGCGCTGCGCGCATTCCGCGCAAGGATGCGTTCATAATAATCCGCCGCCCAATCCAGGTTGCCCTCGTACAAAATCAGGTTGAGGTCGAACATCACCAGCGAATCCTCCGGCGAAATCTGCACCGCCGTATCCTGATCCCGGTGCGCGGATTCAAGATCGCCCAGCCGGAAGTGCGCCAATGAGCGCACGAGATAAAACAGCGGCATCCGCGATTGCAGGGAAATGGCTTTGTTCAGCCCCTCCAGCGCAGCCTGGAACTCGCCGCGATCCATGAGGGCGGATGCGCGGTCAAAGTACGGCACAGCCCAGTGCGGGTTGATGGCTTGCACACGCGAAAAGATTTCGAGCGCGGCGTCGTAATTTTTCTCCAGCATGAAGATCTCGCCGCGCAGCATCAACCCAAAGGCATGGTTCGGCTGGATGCGCAGCGCGCGCTCCACGTCTGCCAGGGCGCGCTCCTTTTGACCGGTCAGCAGATAACAACTCGCCCGCCCAAGATAGTTCCCCGGCTGGTTGGGCTTCGCATCCACATCGCGCGTGTAATGCTGAATGGCGCGCTCGTAATCGCCGAGCAGGTAATAATAGCCCGCGCGTTTGAAAAGATAATTGGCTCCCAGGTTCAACCAGCGCAGCATGGAGCGGTTCAACGTGCTGACAGCCAGCGCGATCAGCACGCAGAAGGCGAGCAAAATGTAATCGCGGGTGAAGAGTCCAAACGCAACCAGCAGCAGCAGGAACGGAATGCTGACCACGAGCGTGATCCAATCCGCGTTGGTTTTGCCGAAGAGCCATTCCATCGCGGCGTGCAGGATGTTGCCGCCGTCCAGCGGATAAACCGGCAGGAGGTTGAACACAACCAAAACCAGGTTCACAATCGCAAGCGAGAACGCCAGGTTCTGAAAAGTCTGCATCCAGATGTATATGTCAACTTCGCTCGAATACGGCAGGGAGATGAAAGCCAGCGCAATGTAAACGAACACGCAAAGGAACGCCAGCAGCATGTTCACGAGCGGACCCGCCAGCGCGATAAACAGGTTGTGCGCGGGTTTATCCGGCTTGTAAGCCAGGTTGGTGAAACCACCCAGCAGCCACACCACCACGCTTTTCACTTCCACGCCGACAACCTGCGCCGCAAAAGTGTGCCCCAGTTCATGCAGCAGGATGAAAAACAGGAAACCAGCCACCCACAGCAGCGCTTCGACCGCGCCGCGCAGATCCGCAGGCTCGAACAAATAATAGGCAATCGGCACGCTGAACAGGAGCGAAAAATGGAAACGGATATCCACTCCGCGCAGGCGACCGAGCGACCACGACAAACCAAATAATTTCATGAATCAATTTCTCGCTTCAAACCGGACCCCGGACCTGTCAGCCGCCATCGAGCTTTACTTCCGCCCAAAGTCGGCGGGATTCTCGCCCCACAGTGCAGTATCCCATTTCAACACCCGATCTTCGGGAAGTTCATTCTCCGCCAGCCAGTTCTCGGCGCTGCGGATGAGCGCAAACAGAATGACGTTTTTGGGGGAGCGCTTCAATTTGGTTTTGCATTCCCCGGTATACACCCACGAAATCGCATTCTCCGAATCGGAGTAGACGGGCACATGCACGTTATGCTTCACCTGCCACGTCAGCGCGTGGACGATTGCCAGGAACTCGCCGATGTTATTCGTCCCCTCTGCATAGGGACCCGCGTGGAAGATCTGCTCGCCCGTTTCCGTGTTCACGCCGCGGAACTCCAGTTTGCCCGGCGAGCCGCTGCATGCCGCATCCACACAAATCGAAGGCAGGACGGGCTTTACGCTGGCGGTCTTCCACCGTCCGCTCGAAGAGACTTTGCCTTTGTAGTCATCGTAGCGGGCGAGGTAGGCGGCGTCGGCTTCGGCTTCGCTCTCGAACGCCTTGTATTGCGCGCCGACGAATCCCTTCACCTGTTTCTCGCATTCCGCCCACGAGGTGAAGATACCCGTCCTGCGCCCCTTCCACACCACATAATATTTCTGCTTCGGCATATTGTCAATTTTACTTCAATTCACCGCATGAATATTTGACTTGACAAAAGATTGCCGTCACGTAAAATACGCGCGAATATGTTTACACGATTCCACCTTTGCTTGTGTCTTTCGCGGGGTTCGTAATCGCCGCCTGAGACCCAATCCCCGGATTAAGCAGTCAACTCTCCAGACGGTGAAACGCTCCCCGCGCCCGATTGACCTGCGCAGGACGATTTGCCGTGCCTCCCTCCCGATGATTTCGGGTTCGTTCGGATGTTGACTGCTTTTTATATTTACAAAATCAGGAAAAGGAACTTTAGCCATGTCGTATGCTCACCCCGAATATCTTGTAGATACCGAATGGGTCGCCAATCACCTGAACGACCCGCAAGTCCGCATCGTTGAATCGGATGAAGATCCCCTGCTCTACGCGGTCGGGCACATCCCCGGCGCCGTGCAAGTGGACTGGTTCAGTACGCTCCAGCACCCGCTGCGCCGCGATTTCCTCACCAGGGAACAGTTCGAGGAGGTCTGCTCGAAGCTGGGCATCGCCAACGACACCACCGTCGTCTTCTACGGCGACAAGTCCAATTGGTTCGCCTGCTATGCGTTCTGGCTGTTCCAATATTACGGTCACGAGAAGGTCAAAATCATGAACGGCGGACGCACCAAATGGGAACAGGAAAATCGCCCCCTGGTGAAGGAGGTTCCTTCCTACCCGGCAACCGTCTACAAGGCGAGAGAGGCGGATAAATCCATCCGCGCCTTCCGCGAGGACGTGTTCAAGGCGCTGGAAGCGAAGAAGCCGCTGGTGGACGTCCGCTCGCCGAAGGAATATACCGGCGAACTTCTGCACATGCCCAACTACCCGCAGGAAGGCGCCACGCGCGGCGGTCACATTCCCGGCGCGGTCAACATCCCGTGGGCGCAAGCCGTCAATGAAGCGGATTCAACCTTCAAGTCTCTGGAAGAACTGCGCGCGCTCTATGAAGGGAAGAACATCCAGCCGGAAGGCGAGATCATCGCCTACTGCCGCATCGGCGAACGCTCCTCGTTGACGTGGTTCGTGTTGAAGTACTTGCTCGGTTATCCGAAGGTCAAGAACTATGACGGTTCGTGGACCGAATGGGGCAACCTGGTGGATGCGCCGATCGAAAAATAAGCCGCAGGTAAACCCGGGCGTACGGATAATTTATCCGTACGCCCGGGTCCATCCGTGATGAATATGACTTTACCCAAAACCCTTCAAGACATTGTGGACGATTTCGCGGGCATGTCGCGCGAGGAAAAGCTCGAAACGCTCATCGCCTACGCTGAGTCCATGCCGGACCTGCCCGAGCGCTTCAAGGACGAACGCGCGAAGATGGAGCCTGTCCCGGAGTGTATGACGCCGGTCTTCATCATCGCAGAAAAAGATGCGAACGGCGGGATTCTCTTCCATCTTGACATTCCCAAGCAATCCCCCACCGTGCGCGGACTCGCCTCGATTCTGACGAACGGGTTGAACGGCTGTACGCTCGAAGAGATTCTCGCCGTCCCTGCGGATTTTTACCTGCCCATGAATTTGCAGGAAGCCGTCTCGCAGCAGCGCATCAACGGCTTCATCGGCGTGCTGGCGCACATGAAACAAGCCGCCGTTAAAGCAGGGTAATGATCACAACAAAAGCCCGCCCCGGAAGCCTGGAGCGGGTTTTTCATTTATTCTTTCCCTCGAAAGATGTCGTGAACAGGCTGCCAATTCAACGTTGATCTTGCAGATTGGTTGCTGCAACGCCACGAAGGCGGACAGGCTGAATTCTCATCCCGTTTTGGTTTATCTGCCCCAATCGAAATCGCCAATCGGTCGCCATATTCATTTTGCCGCCACGGTTCGTCAACGACATTGAAAATCGAACCGGCGGGAGCATAGTCGAGCGCTGCAACGACGGCAGTTGCCATGTCTGCAACGTGGATCAGTGAGATGAAGTTTCTGCCGTCGCAAGGGATGATCTCCCAGCCTGCACGCAAGTTCCCGATCATCGCGTCTTGAAACGTGCCCCGACCGACAAACGAACCTCCGCGAAGAATGCACCAATGCAGATCATGGGATGAAATCTTTCGGATCATCTCTTCCATCTCTATCACAGGTCCGCAAAGCCATGCGCGTTCCGGGGAGGTGTCGAGAGGAGTATCTTCCGTGATCCATTCTTCCCCACGATCCGGGTATGCCATGGTGATACTTTGTTGAATGTAGCGCTTTACCCCGGCTTCAAGCGATGCCCGCAGTAGAATACGTACAACATCTGTGCGCAACCGCGTGTTTGCGTCCCAGGCATCGGGGACGGAAAAGTCTCGTGGGATGGCGGTGGCAATATGGAGGACCGCCTCACAACCGGAAATGAACGATCCAATCGTTCGTTCAAGATCCAGGGACAGCAGATCACATTCCACGATCTCAACGCCCGCCGGGAGGGATGCTTTCGCTTTTTCAGCCGAACGTGCCAAAGCCAGCACTTCATGCCCCTGTTGTACGAGCAATGGAATGACAGCGCGTCCCAAAATTCCTGTTGAACCTGCAACTGCGATTTTCAAGCTAAAACCTCTCTCAAACAAGATCAACTTGGCAGGCAGCCGAACTTATTCTTTCACATCACCCACTTCGAACCGGCAATATTCATCCCCTTTGGCGATGCAATGGGTTTCGTTGATCTCATAATCTTTTCCCGTTGCCCATTTGACCGCCTCAGAAACAGAGCCGATGTAAAGGTAACAAATGGGATGATCGCTATGGCGGGAGTTACAAATCGCGCACGTGGATTCGATATACGCGAGCTTGCCCCCTCCGTCCTCCACCCAGGCATTGACTTGCGGATTGCTCTTCTTGAGCGCATCCGCCATCCCATTCAGGATGAACTTGATGCGCTGTTTTTCCGGCAGCAGTTTGAGCGCCACCCCGGCAATGCCCAGCAGCGCCGCCTGCTCACGAACACCATACTGGAAGGAGGCACGACCGATGCGGAGCAGCATCCCTTTGCCGCCGCGCCCGTAAAAATCCTCGATCGCCTGGTTCAACTGCGCATATTGCGAAGCCTTGATGGATGGTTCAAGATCATTCGGAGGGAAATTCCCCGCGAACCGTTCGAGCCCGCAGGACTTCAACACAGCGTTCAAGCCGTTTTCCCCCATCACCTCCTGCATCGAAACCAACGCCTGCCGCACAAGCGAGTTGATGATGACTGCCTCTTCCCGGGTTGTCATAGTGACTCCTCTCTCTCCAAGAACGGGCTGTTACGTTACAGTTACGCTCGCACTCGTGGTCGCACTTCTCGATCAAGGCGACTCCCCAATGCGTCAAGCGTAACATCCAAATCGTATTCTGCTTGTAATCCAAGCCAGAATTGCGGAGAAACGCCAAAATAGCGAGACAAACGCAAGGCTGTATCTGCTGTAACGCTGCGAACGCCCAATACGATCTCATTGATGCGACGGGCGTCAACGCCAATGTCAATCGCCAAACGGTTCTGACTAAGATTCATCGGCTTCAAAAACTCTTCCAGTAAAACTTCACCGGGGTGAATGGGATTTAATTTATCAGTCATTCTTACCTGCCAATCTAGTGATAATCGGTAATTTCAACATCATAGGCATCACTGCCTTCCCATCGAAAACATACCCGCCATTGATCGTTTATCCGAATACTCCATTGACCTGCACGATTCCCGCTTAATTTTTCGAGATGGTTGGCGGGAGGAACTCGCAAATCATTGATGGCAATGGCATTGTTTATCATGCGTAACTTTCGCAGGGCGACTTGTTGAATATCAGCGGGCAACTTACGAGAACGTTGACGTTGATAGATTTTCTGCGTTTCGTCGTTTTTGAAAGTCTTTATCACACGCTTATTCTATAGTGTGTCGCACTAAATGTCAACCACCCAATTCAGCAGTTGACAAGGCACCACCCGCGGACGCGCTACCCTCTCCCAGCGGACATGCCGCGCAATGACAGAGGAGGTCTTCATCCCATAGCGCCGCCCAAGCGACGAGACTCTCCCCATCAAACCACAAGCGGATGTTTTCCTTATCGTCCAATCCCCATGAATTGAGCCGATACGGCAGGTCAATCACATGCAGGTGGTCTGCCTGGAATTGACAAGCGAGATCAATCATTGATAGTTTATCTTGTTCGTGGAGAAAGGAACGGTGAGTCATTGTCATTCAAAATTTTCCTTCTTTTATAATTCAAATTATATCTCCTCCCCAAAACAAAAAGCCCTGCCCTAAAACTGGGGCAGGGCTTTCCATCGTCTATCGTCCTACTTGAAATCCTGCAAAAATCGAACCATATTTTTCAATTCGTCTTCCGAAACGCTTTCCAGTAAATTCGTCACTCGCTTTTTCAATTCACCTTGCGGAATCTCATTGGATACGACAATACCGTAATGCTCCTTGCCCTCCATCATATATTCAGATGCAAGCGGAATGAAATCCTTGATATTGAATGTGACCACAGCCCGATGATTCTTTGCCGCTTCTTCAAGAATGACAGGGTCTGGCGTATTGCCAAGCCCCACCTCGGTGACATGATAAACATCAAAGCCTTGTTCGCGTAAAAGCGTGGCTAGATAAACCCAAATCTGCTCATCAAGAAGAAGCTTGGGCGAATTGGATTTATCCATTTTATCCCCCGGTGAGTTTACGATATTGATCTTCGCCTAGCTTGTCTGCTAAAACCTTCCGCCCAGCCTCTTCCGAGTTTTCGCGGCGTTCTTCATCAATCTCTTCTCGGTGCGCCTCATAATATCGTTGCGCATCGAGCACTTGTTCAAGTTTCAAAAAAGGCAAAACCTGTTCTGCAATGGACTGAGGAGTCTCACCCATCAATAAATATCCAACAATCTGGCTCACTTTGACACGTGTACCACGGATGACAGCAGATTCTCCGCCTGTAAACATCACTTTCGCAATATGTGGAAAATCAGAGTCAAGTGCAGGTTCATCAAGCACAACCACCAACGCCCGCCGCGCTCCCTGCAACGGCACGGGCTGTAGAATTTTTACTTGTCCCTTTTCATCAATTATGGCTTCAACAGTAATCATGGGCTTTCTCCTTGCGAAAGAAACTTTCAATACAGGTATTTTATCATCAACCACATTCTCATTTATACCAACAAAAAAAGCCCGCCCCAAAAAACTGGGACAGGGCTTTCAATCGTCTATCGTCCGCGGTCAATCGTCCGATTATCCCCTCTTCAACATATCATCCGTAACCTGATCCAACCTCAAACTGATCACCTGACTCGCCGAGTCGCGTCCCATCGTCACGCCGTAGATCACGTCTGCGGCTTGCACCGTATTGCGGTTGTGCGTAATGACAATGAACTGCGTATCCTTGCTCAAGTCCACCAGCAGGTCGCGGAAGCGCCCCACATTGGCTTCATCGAGCATCGCGTCCACTTCGTCCATCACGCAGACGGGGGTTGGCGATACTTTGAGCAGCGCGAACACCAACGCGATCGCGGTCAGACTGCGCTCACCGCCGGAGAGCAACGCCAAGCCCTGCTCACGTCGCCCCGGCAGGCGTGCTTCGATCTCGATACCGGTCTCGACCAAATTTTCCGGGTCGGTCAACGCAAGTCTTGCCGAACCGCCGCCGAACAGACGCACAAACGTCTCGCGGAATTGCTTGTCCACGGCGTCGAAGGTCTTCACGAATTCCTGCTTGGTCAACTCATCGAGTTCCGCCACCACCTGCTTCAAGTCTGCCTGGGCTTTGTGCAAGTCTTCCACCTGAGTCTTCATGAACTCATAGCGTTCTTTTTCGGTTTCGTACTCCGCTTTCGCATCGGGATTAATCGCGCCCATGCGGCGCAATTGTGCGCGGTTGTGAGTCAACTGTTCTTCCAAGTCCGGCGCGAGTTCGGTAACGATTGGCAGCTGCTCCACCATCCCTTCGATGGGCAGCGGCACGGGTCCCGAAACATCGGCGGCGTATTCGAACATCACCAGACCGAAGTCATCGGTGATCTTTTGTTGTAAATTATCGAGCGCTTCCTGCTTGCGGGTTTGCTCCAACTGCACCTGCCCAAGCAAGCGTTCCGCGTTTGCAAATCCGCGCTGGGCGTTGTTTTCCAATTCCTGCAAACGCGCTTCTTCCTGCTCGGCAGCGGCAAGTTCTTTCTCTGCCGGTTCGATCTGCACGCGCTGGTCTTCGATCTGCACATTCAACGCCGACTCACGTTCACGCAGCGCCGCCTTCTCGGCATCCAGACTGTGCAAACCGCCATCCAACTCGGTCAGACGATTCGCCAATTCAACACGACGCGAATCCAAACGTGAAATATCGTCGCCGCGTTCCTTCAATTTATTTTGCGCCGCGCTCAGGCTTTGTTCCGCCACTGCCGCGCGCGTCGTCCAATAGGAAACCTGTTCCTGCAACTCACCCGCTTCGAGTTCCGCGAGTTTTGCCGCCACCACTTTCAATTCTTCATGCGCCTGCGCCGATTGCGCTTCCACATCCACTTGCGCTTCGCCAATTTTTTGCTGGAGGGATTTCGACTCTTCCGCCTCTCCCTGCAGTTGACTTAACTGACTCTTCTGCCATTCCAACTGCCGAGCCATCGCCTCAGACTCAAGACCGGCTTGTTGCTCGGTCTCCTGAGCTTCACCCAATCTGACGCGGGTTTCGCGCGCATCGGATTCCGCTTGCAGCAGTTCACGCTGCGCTTCGGCATATTCATTCGACAGGCGTTCCACCAAGTCATTCGACTCGGCAAGTCGGGCGACGAGTCTGCTCAAGGCGGAGTCGAATTCTCGTTTCTGGCGTCCCCGGCTCAAGGTCGAGGAAGAGGCGGTTTTGCCAGCGATGACCAACCCGTCACCTCGGAAGACTTCTCCGCGCAGAGTCACCACGCGGGCATGCGTCGGAAGATCCGCTTGAAATCTGCGAGCCGTCGCACGGTCACGGACGATGAGAGTCTGACCGAGAGTTAATCGAACCGCACTGCGCAGTTCTTCGGGCGCGTTGACGAGTTCGGAGGCAATGCCGAGATAATTTTCGTCTGTATTTTCGTAGCGCAAGATTTCATCTTGCGCCGCCAAAGGCAACAGCGCGGCGCGACCCGCTTCATCAGACTCAAGCAACTGCAAAGCATTCTCTAATTCACTCGCGTCAATCAGCACCGCATCGAGCGTGTCACCGAGCGCGGCGGCAATCGCAGTTTCGAGTTCAGCAGGCACATCGAGCGCGGACGAAAGCGCACCACGCGCACCATTGAGGCGCGACTGACGCGCGGCATCGAGCAGGAAGCGCGCACCTTCGGCATAGCCCGCCAGCGACTGCTCGGACTGTTCGAGCACTTCGAGCTGTGCCTTCAAGCGCGAATGTTCAGATTCTTCTTTTGTGCGGCGTTCGAGTGCGGCGCGGCGTTCACCATCAAGGCGATCCACTTCGGCGCGTTTGGCGAGGGCTTTGTCTTCGGCGCGCTGCAGTGTTTCAGTGATGCCTTCGCGAGTCTTGCGGGCGTATTCGTATTGGGCTTTCGCTTTTTCCGTTTGCGCTTCGGCGTTGGCAATCGCATATTGGGTTTGTGCGATCTTCTGCGTCTGCGCTTCGATGCGGGACTTGAGTTCATCGAGGCGGGCATTGTTCTCGGCACGCTGCTGCGTGAGTTCTTCGATGCGATTGCGAATGGCTTGAATTTGCTCTTCGATGCTCGATCGTTCAGACTGCCGCGTGGAAAGCGCAATTTGCGCGTTGCTGAGCTGTGACCTGGCTTCTTCGGCTTCGCTTTGCACACGGGCAACGTCCGCTTCGGCGGCTTGATAGCGTTCGCGCGCCAGATGCAGTTCGTTCATCACACTTTCCTGGTCGGAAAGAACTGAAGCCTGCTGCGCGGTGAGCGAACGGCGGCGTTCTTCGAGCACGGCGAGTTCACGGCTGAGGGTTTCGCGCTGGGTGTGCAACTCGGCGGCTTTGCGATGCCATTCATTTAAGTGCGCACGCAAGCCCGAAAGCCGTTCACGGAAGGCGTTGTATTCCGCCTGGGCTTTTTCGTGGTTTTCACGCGCCTCATGGACGCGCGCTTCCTGGGCGCGCACGGCTTCACGGGCGTCGGTCAGGTCGCGCTGGGCGCGGTGCCAGTGATAACCGTACCACTCGCGCAGGATGACTTTTAAATCCGCTTGGGCGCGGGCAAATTCGATGGCTCGTTTTGCCTGCCGCTCCAAACTGCGGATGCGCGGCTCCAGTTCGGACATGATGTCGAGCACGCGCTCCAGATTGCGTTCGGTGTTTTCGAGGCGTTTGAGCGCGTCTTCGCGGCGGGCGCGGTACAGACCCACCCCGGCGGCTTCCTCGAAGAGGCGGCGGCGCTCATCGGCTTTGAGGGCGAGCGAGGCATCCACCAAGCCCTGACCGAGGATGGTGTACGTCCGTTCGCTCAAGCCTGCCTGGGCGAGCAGTTCGTTCATCTCGCGCAAGCGGACTTGCTGCCCGTTGATGATGTACTCGTTGTGACCGTCGCGGTGGGCGACGCGCCCGATGGAAACCTCGGTAAAATCAAGCGGCAGCCACTGATCGGTGTTGTCGAAATGGATGGTCGCCTGCGCCATGCCCGCACGCGGGCGATGCTCGGAGCCGGAGAAGATCATGTCTTCGGTCTTTTTGCCGCGCAGAAGCGTGTAGGATTGTTCGCCCAGCACCCAGCGCAATGAGTCGGCGATGTTCGATTTGCCCGAGCCGTTCGGCCCGACAATGGCAGTGACGCCCGCGGCAAATTCAAAGACAGTGCGCGAGGCGAAGGTTTTGTATCCTTGCAGTTCGAGTGATTTCAGGCGAAGGGGCATTGGGATTTACGATTGATGATTTTGATAGGTTTTCAAATTTTCTTCAGCGCGTCCCTGGCGGCTTCGCGTTCGGCGTTGGCTTTGCTGGAGCCTGAGCCGCGCCCCCTGACCTCGCCGGCAATCTCCACTTCCACTTCGTAGGTGCGGGCGTGGTCGGGTCCGCTGGTGTTCACGACACGGTAGCGCGGGGCGCCGAGTTTTTCTGCCTGGGTCAGTTCCTGCAACTGGCTTTTGGGGTCGTTGATCTCTTCCAGCACCGATTCGCGCTTCGAGTCCAGGAGCGGATTCATGAAGCGCCGGACCTTATCCAAACCGGCGTCCAGATAGATTGCGCCGATCAGGGCTTCGAAGGCGGAGCCCAGCAGGCTGTCGCGCAGGTGGCCGCCGGAGGTTTTTTCTCCGCGGCCGAGGCGCAATGCGGCGCCCAGGTCAATATCCCGGGCAAAGTCGGCGAGGCGTTCGTTCCGCACGAGGTGCGAGCGGATCTTGGTCAATGCGCCTTCGGGCATTTCGGGGAAGCGGTGGTACGCCCATTCCCCCACAATGAAATCCAGCACGGCGTCGCCGAGGAATTCAAGGCGTTCGTTGTCCATGGCGCCGTCCTGGTGTTCATTGGTGTAGGAGCGGTGGGTCAGGGCGGCTGTCAGCAGGGCAAAGTTGGAAAAGGACAGAGCCAGCCTTGCGTCCAGGCTGGAAGCGGGCTCGATTTCCCGCTTTGGAATATTCGATGGCACGGGAACCTCCCGGAACTCCGGGAGCGATATCCACTTACCGCCATAGTGAGGGGATGTCGTTCCATGAGTTCCAAATTTATTTTTTGAGCGGGCTGAATTGTAACCTGAATTTTTTTGGGAATCAATTTTTTAAGATAGAATCGGGCGCAACTCCGAGGAAATCATTATGAACGATGTCAGCATTGAAACGCGTTTTTTGCACGCCATTGAAATGGGTCTGGGGGCATGGCAGTGGGGCGACCGTGTGTTATGGGCATACGGGCAAACCCATTCGGAAAAGGATGTGCGGGAGGCGTTCGAGGTTTCGCTTGGGCTTGGAATCCGTTTTGTGGATACGGCGGAGATTTACGGAAACGGCATATCGGAACGGCTGTTGGGGTCGTTCCTGAAAGAGACCGACCAGCCCGTGTTGGTGGCGACCAAATTCTTTCCGTGGCCCTGGCGGTTGAGCAAGGGATTTATTCCGCGCGCGCTCAAAGGGAGCCTGGAACGACTGGGGCGGGAGGCGGTAGATTTGTATCAGATCCACTGGCCCTCGCCGTTGATGTCTCCTGAAACGATGATGGAGGGGATGGCGGAATGTGTAAAGCAGGGACTGGCGCGCACGGTGGGCGTTTCCAATTTCGGTCACAAGCGCATGTTACGGGCATACTCCACGCTGGCGCGGCATGGGATTCCGCTGGCGTCGAACCAGGTGCATTACAGCCTGTTGAGCCGAGAGGTGGAGAAGAACGGCACGCTGGCGCGCTGCAAGGAATTGGGCATCCGTTTGATCGCTTACTCGCCGCTGGAGAAAGGTTTGCTCACTGGAAAGTATTCAGTGGAAAACCCGCCGCCCGGTTTGCGCGGGAGCCACTACGCGGAGTTCCTGAAAAGGCTTCCGCCCGTCATTAGGACGCTGCAGGGAATTGCGCAAAATCACGGCAAGACGGTTTCGCAGGCGGCGTTGAATTGGCTAATTTGCAAGGGGGCGCTCCCCATTCCCGGCGCGAAGAACACGCGCCAGGCGGAGGAAAATGCCGGCGGCGCAGGCTGGCGGATGACCGACGATGAGGTCGCCGCGCTGGATGCGGTGACGGATAACTTCCGGCCCTATTGAGGAGGTCGAGCATGTCTGCCCTTTCGTTCTGGCAGAGGATTCTCAAAGCCGTTGCCTCGCGGGAGATGTTCGCCGCGATGGAGTCCGAATCGCGGACATGGATGGCGCAGTGCTCGAATTGCAAATTCGAGCGCTCCATTTGGGAGTTGGGCGGTGTCCGCTGGAGGGCGGCGGGAAGTCCGCGGGTGTACCGCGCCTGCCCGAATTGCAACCGGAAACACTGGCACACGGTTTATAAAAAAGCGGGGTGAGTTCGCAATCTCCGCCAGATTCCGAAGGTTGCGGCGATCATCCCTGTTCGTGTTCGGACTCGAACACATGCGAGTGCATGTTGGCGATCCACTGCTTGCCGTCTTCGGTGAGGCGGAGGTAGACAAGCGCATCCTGGATGTATGGGCTGACCTGTTCCCAATAGAAGCGGGCGTAATTCTTCCTGAGGTCGTTCGGCGTTTTGTATCCCAGTTTCCCGTTAATGCCAAGCTCTGCAAATTCATAATACAAGGCGGGCGATTTGCGGAAGTAATCCGGGTCGCCGAGTTGACCGATGAAATCCGCCGCGCGCACCAACCCGCCGAGTCCCTTTGTATCCTTGTAGAAGTCATCCTTAGGGGATGGAAAGCGCGTCATTTCGATGAGCGAGGCGACCAGTTCGGCATCGAGGTGTCTGGTCATGTCTTCGAGCAGACCCGACCCAAACCGCTCGCGGACGAACAGCTTGCTGCGGTTGACGTGATACGGGGTAAGCGAAACATCGGTCCAATCGGGCGAGATGTAAATGAGTTCCTCCCCCACGCCGGTGGCAAATTTATCTCTTGTATCGTTCCTGCACACGCCGCGCACGTACCCGATGTCGTGGCAAAGCACGGCAATCATGTAGTGCATCCAGTCGCGCGGGGTTACGCCGCCTTCGCGCAGGTGCTTCCCCTCGATGATCGCCAGCCCCGCCAGCGAGACCATGATGGTATGGTCAATGTCGTGATAGAGCGCGTCGGAGTTCGAGATGTTTTCGAGCGCCAGCCGTCCGCACCAGGCAACGATACGCCCGAAATCGCTATTGATGTCGCCGTATGTCCTTTGATACGATGTGCGTAACTGCTGGACGAACATATCAATCGTCAGTTCCTGCCAGTTGATCATAGCGACTCCTGAAATGATAAAATGAAAATGCGGATACAGGCGAAAGTTTACCAGAAACATCCCAAAACATGGCATCCAGGTGTATTGTGTGCAGCGCAAGACAGTCAGCGATCTATGCTCCCTGCGCTGGGAACGCTCAACGAAGGGCTGCCGAGGTTTTTACACTATATCCAGGTGTATTCCGGTTGTATTGATGGATAGATTACCCCTTGTTCTCCTTGTCGGTCCGACCGCCGTTGGAAAAACGGAGATTGCCATTCGGCTGGCACAACGTTTGAACGGCGAGATCGTCTCGGCGGATTCGCGTCTCTTTTATCGCGGTATGGATATTGGCACCGCCAAACCGTCAAAGGAAGAGACGGCGCGCGTGCCGCACCACCTGATTGACATCGTCAACCCGGATGAAACTCTCAGTCTTGCCGTTTTCCAACGCATGGCACGGGAGGCGGTCGCAGGAATTCACGCGCGCGGCAAACTGCCGTTTCTCGTCGGCGGGACGGGGCAGTATGTCCGCGCGGTGACAGAAGGATGGCTGCCGCCGGAGGTCAAACCGGATGAGAAGTTACGGGGGGTTTTGGAGCAAATGAAGGAGGAAAGAGGGAAAGAGTGGCTGCATGCAAAACTTGCGCTTCTCGATCCAGGCGCCGCCTCAGCCATTGACCCGAGAAATGTCCGCCGCACGATCCGCGCCCTGGAAGTGATATTTGCCACCGGCAGGAGATTTTCCGAGCAGCGCGGGCAGGGCGAATCACCCTACCAACTCATCACGATTGGGTTGACCCGTCCGCGTGAGGAGCTCTACCGCCGCGTGGATGAACGCATCGAAAAGATGTTTGCCGATGGGCTGCTCGAGGAAGTCAAAACCCTGCTCGATATGGGCTATTCCCCCAGCCTGCCGAGCATGTCCGCGATTGGATATCGGGAATGCGTCCGGGTGGTCAAAGGCGAATGGACAGCAGAGCAGGCAAAGGCGGAGATGAAGCGCGTCACCCGCATCTTCGTCCGCAGACAGGCGAACTGGTTCAAGGAATCCGACCCGGGCATCTGCTGGTTCCATCCATCTCATGAAAAAACAGCCGGTGAGATCGAGGCATTCATCCGTAACTCGCTCAAAACTTTGGGGTTGTAATTGACTTTTAAAATTATAAAGTTTATACTTGCCATATAACGTCTTCGCCCAAACTATCCACTGGAGGAGGAAGCATGGACAGCAAGTTATGGCACAAGAACTACGATAAAGGGGTGCCGACCACAATCGAATACCCCAAAGCGCCGCTATTCCATTTTCTCGAAGAAGCCGCGCGCAAATTCCCGGACCGCGCCTGTACGATCTTCAAAGGTGCGGTCATTACTTATCGCGAGATGAACGCCCTGACCGACCACATGGCAGCCGCCCTGGTGGACATGGGCGTGAAGAAGGGCGACCGGGTGGGACTCTTTCTTCCAAATACCCCCCAGTTCGTGATTGCATATTTCGGCATCCTCAAAGCGGGCGGCGTGGTGGTGGCGGTCAACCCGACCTACCCGCCGGATGAGGTCATCACGCCGGTGAACGACGCGAATATCGAAATCATGTTCACGCTGACCCGCTTTTACGAACGGCTCAAGAAGGTGCGTGAAAAATCGAAACTCAAGCGCATCATTGTGACGAATATCAAGGAGACCCTCCCGCCGCTCCTGCGGTTCCTCTTCACGCTGGCAAAGGAGAAAAAGGAAGGCGACCGGGTCGAGTCGCTTGCCGAAGGCGACGTGTGGATGAAAGACCTGCTGGCAAAATACGCCAACTCCCCCAGACCCAACGTGGAAGTCACGCCGGACGATACGGCGTTGTTCCAATATTCCGGCGGGACGACCGGCATTCCGAAGGGCGCAGTTGCCATGCACCGCAACGTAGTGGCGAATACGCTCCAGATCAAATCCTGGATGACGGGGCTGGAAGAGGGCAAGGAAGTGGTGCTGATGGGCATCCCGCTCTTCCATGTGTACGGCATGGTGGCTGGAATGAACTTCGCCATGGCAGGCGGCGCGGCGATGGTGATGGTGCCGAACGCGCGCGATTTGAAGGATGTGCTGGAGAACATCAGTAAATTCAAGGCAACCATCTTCCCCGGCGTGCCCCTGCTCTACAACGCCATCAACAACCACCCCGATGTCAAGGCTGGCAAATATAACCTTTCGTCCATCAAGGCGTGCATCTCCGGCTCCGCTCCGTTGATGCGCGAGACCAAGGAGCAATTCGAGAAACTGACCGGCGGCAAGGTCTTCGAGGGATACGGGCTTTCCGAAGCGCCGACCGCGACGCATTGCAATCCCCTGAACGGTGTGAACAAGACCGGCTCCATCGGCATGCCCCTGCCCGATGTGGACGTGAAGATCATCAGCCTCGACGACGGCGAGACCGAAATGCCGCAGGGTGAAATCGGTGAGATTGTGGTCAACGGACCGCAGGTGATGAAGGGCTATCACAACATGCCCACCGAAACTGCAAACGCCCTGCGCCAGTTGAAGGACGGCAAGACCTGGCTCTTCACGGGCGATATCGGCCGCATGGACGAGGACGGCTACTTCTACATCGTGGACCGCAAGAAGGAATTGATCAAACCGGGCGGGTTCCAGGTGTGGCCCCGCGAGGTGGAGGAAGCCATTTCCGCGCATCCGAAAGTGCTGGAGGTGGGCGTGGGCGGCATCCCAGACCCGCATCGCGGCGAGACCGTGAAGGCGTGGATCGTCGTCAAGCCGGGCGAGACGCTGACGGAGGAGGAACTCAAAGCCTTCTGCAAGGAACATCTTGCGCCGTATAAAGTGCCCACCCACTACGAGTTCCGCACCGAACTGCCCAAGACCACCGTCGGCAAGATTTTGCGCCGCGAATTGGTGAGGCAGCACAAGGAAGGGATGAAGTAGGAACGTAGGCAGGAAAACACGCAGACCCGTCAACAGGAACTAAAACAAGGAAAGAGCCTTCGGTGAAAACCAAAGGCTCTTTCCTTGTATACCTGGCTGCTTGTGTACTTGTATACCTGCTTACCTGTGTACTGTATCACCTGCCTACTTACCCCGCCAACTGAGGCGTACCGCTCTTCTTGCCGAAGGGCGGCGGGAAGATTTTTTCAAACTCTTCGCGGTTGATGGTCTCTACTTCGAGGAGTTTCTGGGCGACCAGGTCGAGCTGTTTGCGGTATTTCTTCAGGATCGCGCGCGCGTTCTTATAGGCGTCTTCCACGATCTTGCGGACTTCGCGGTCAATTTGCTCGGCAACCGCTTCGGAATAATCGCGCTGTTCGGAAATTTCACGCCCGAGGAAGATCAGTTCTTCTTTCTGACCGTACACCAGCGTACCCATTTCCGGGCTCATGCCGAGGCGGGTGACCATGGCGCGCGCAATGCGCGTCACCTGCTCGATGTCGTTGGAAGCGCCGGAGGTGATGTCGTCGAAGATCATTTCCTCGGCGGCGCGCCCGCCCAGCGCCATGGACAGCATGGCAAGCATCTTCTTGCGCGACATCAAAATGCGGTCTTCGTCCGGGCGGTACCATGTCACGCCGCCAGCCTGTCCGCGCCCGACGATGGTCACTTTCTGGACGGGGTCCGCCTCGGCGATGGCATTCGCCACCACCGCATGACCCGCTTCATGGTAGGCAATGATGCGCTTCTCTTCATCCGAAATCAGGCGGGACTTGCGCTCCGGTCCCATCACCACACGTTCGATGGCTTCTTCCAATTCGGACTGACCGATGGATTTCTTGTTGCGGCGGGCGGAAAGAATCGCGGCTTCGTTGACGAGGTTTTCAAGGTCGGCGCCGGCAAAACCGGGCGTGCCGCGCGCAATGGCGGCAAGGTCTGCCTGTGGATCCAAGGGCTTGCCCTTGACATGTACTTTAAGGATGGCTTCACGCCCCTTTACGTCCGGGCGGTCGAGCGTTACGCGGCGGTCGAAACGACCGGGGCGCAGCAGGGCGGGGTCGAGAATATCGGGGCGGTTGGTGGCGGCGATGATGATGACGTTGGTGTCGGTGTCGAAGCCGTCCATTTCGACGAGCATCTGGTTGAGGGTCTGCTCGCGTTCATCGTGTGAGCCGCCCAACCCCGCGCCGCGCTGCCTGCCCACCGCGTCAATTTCATCCACAAAAATAATGCACGGCGAATGACGCTTCGCCTGGTCGAACAGGTCGCGCACGCGGCTCGCGCCCACGCCCACGAACATTTCCACAAATTCAGAGCCGGAGATGGAAAAGAACGGCACGCCCGCCTCGCCGGAGACGGCTTTTGCCAGCAGGGTCTTGCCGGTTCCGGGGGGACCGACCAGCAAAACGCCCTTCGGGATGCGCGCGCCGAGTTGAATGAATTTCTGCGGTTCCTTGAGGAACTCCACCACTTCGGCAAGCT
The DNA here is from genome assembly GCA_024434165.1 of Chloroflexota bacterium. GTDB lineage: Bacteria > Chloroflexota > Anaerolineae > Anaerolineales > Villigracilaceae > Villigracilis. The sequence continues at coordinate 37,889 of QMIW01000033.1, forward strand.
CCTGCTTCGACTCCTCCGCGCCCGCCACATCGGCAAAGGTCACGGTGGGGTGTTCCCCGCTGAACATGCGCGCGCGCGATTTTCCAAACGACATGGCGGCATTGTTGCTGCCCTGCGCCTGCCGGAAGATGAACCACAGCAAACCGCCCATGAACAGGACGGGCAGAAGATACAATGCGCCGCTCAACACGCCGCCCCAAACCGAGGGGGCACTGACTTCGATGTTGATCTCGGTCAGCTGCTCGGGAGTGACGCCATATTCGCGGAGCTGCTCTACTAAAGTTGTATCCGCCTCCTTGCGGGACTCGAGGGCTGTTTCCTCGGACCCGTTGACCTTTACCACGCGGATGGTGTCGTCGCTCTGAACGATAATGCGCGCGATCTCGCCATTTTGGACCATCCTCGCCACTTCGCTGATGGTCAGCGGTTCGCCGGCGGCGGTATTATCACGGAAGCCCATGTACAACATGGCTCCGATGGCTATGAGCAACAGAAAATACACGAAAAAAGATTGACCACGCGAATTCACGGAATCCTCCAAATTTAACTTGCGCTCGGATTATACCAAGTCATCCTCCCAGACGCGGCGACCCGGCGTTTTATTATTATGAATCTCTAACACGGCGAATCCAAAACCAGTTCCACCGGGCAGTGATCGGAGCCCGGCACCCGGTCGTGGATGACCACATCGCTCACGCACGGCATGAGCGCCTCGGAGACGAGAAAATAATCCAGCCGCCAGCCAATTCCCCGCTCACGGGCATTGAGGCGGGATGTCCACCAGGTATATTGGACCTTCTCCGGGTACAGACGGCGGAACGCATCCGCAAAGCCGTGGTCGAGGTATTTTTGAACCCATTCGCGTTCCTCGGGCAGAAAGCCGGAGGTCTTTTGGTTTTCCTTCGGGTAACGCAAGTCAATCGGCTGGTGCGCAGTGTTGAAGTCGCCTGTGAGGATGAGGGTCTCGCCCTTTTCATGAAGCGCGCCGCACAGTTCGAGCAGCGCGGCATAGAATTCGAGTTTATAGCCCACGCGCTCGTGTCCGCGCGAGCCGCTCGGGAAGTAGATGTTCAGGAGCCGCAGATTCCCCCAACGGGTCTGAACGATGCGCCCCTCCACGTCGAATTTCGGGTTGCCCATTCCCATTGCGACTTCGTCGGGCTGGTTTTTGTAGAACGTCGTCACCCCGCTGTAACCCGCCCGCTCGGCGGGATTCCAAATATATGGGAGTTCCAAAACCGAACGATGATCTTCGCTCAATTGTTCCGGCCTCGCCTTCACTTCCTGCAAACACAGGGCATCGGGGCGCTGCGCGAACGCCCAGCCCAACGCATCCTTTCGGAGCGCGGCGCGAATCCCATTGACGTTCCAGGTGATGATTTTCATCGGCGATGACCGGTTTTGTTTTATGGTAAACTTGCCTCGAAATCGGAGCCTTATGGATCAAACAACCGTCAAGCGAATCCTGTGCGTGGAAGACGAGCCGGAAATGATTGACCTGATCAGGTTGATCCTCAGCCGGAAGGGATTTGAAGTTTACGGAGCGTCGGGCGGTTTGGAGGGAATCAAGATGGTCCGCTCCCTGCACCCGGACCTCGTCCTGCTCGATTTGATGATGCCCGATATGGACGGCTGGGAAGTATACCAACAAATGAAAGCGGATACTTCCACGCGCGACATCCCCGTCATTGTCGTCACCGCCAAGGCGCAGAACATAGACAAAGTCCTCGGCTTGCACATCGCCAAAGTGGACGACTACATCGCCAAGCCGTTCAGTCCGCAGGAGTTGATGGACAGCGTGGACAAGGTCTTCAATCAACAACACTAGGTTGAGTTTTCAGGACAGGGCGGCGGGTTCGCCGCCCTGTTTTGCAATGGAAACATGCCCCGCTTCATTCACGTCCACAACCTCAGCAAACGGATCGAACAGCCTGCGCGCGTGGGATATTGCGATTCGTTCCTGTGCCGCCTGCGCGGGTTGATGTTTCGCAAACGCCTCGCGCCAGACGAGGGACTGCTCCTCGTCGAAAAGCGCGACTCACGCCTCGATACGTCCATCCACATGTTCTTCGTCCCGTTCGACCTTGCCGTTTTTTGGATCCATTCCGACATGACCGTGGTGGACAAAGTCCTGGCAAAATCATGGAAGCCAGCCTATTTCCCGAAATCAGATGCAAAATACACATTGGAAATTCACCCCGACCGCTGGGGGGATTATGACATCGGCGACAAAGTCGAATTCGCGGATGCGTAACCGCATCTTCATCGTTGTCCTTCTATTTGCTCTTATTGTCCCGCTGAAACCCGCCTACGCGCAGGATGCCGCGGGACCGGTTTACATCGTTCAGCCGGGCGACAGTCTTTCCTCCATCGCTTCCCGCTTCAACGTAAGCTTGAACGACCTGATGGCGGCAAACGGAATCGTTGACCCCAACCAGCTTGCGGCGGGTCAGCAATTGATCATTCCGGGGCTGGAAGGCGTAACCGGCATCCTGAATACGAGATACATCAACTTCGGCGATTCCTACCGGAGCATGGTGCGGCAGACTCAGGTTCCCGAAGACCTGTTCAAGAAACTGAACCACGTGGTCAGCCCCAGCGAATTCTACGTTGGCGTGAGCATGATCATCCCCGAACAACAGCAAAGTCAGTACAACAAACGCATCTCGCCTGCCGTGGGCGAATCCCTGCTGGAGGCTGCGGTCAGGAACAACACAGACCCGTGGACGCTGGTTGAAATCAACGACCTGCACGGCTCCTGGGGTGGATTGCCGGGCGATACGCTCTTCACACCCGGCGAAGCCAGCGCCGCAGGAGCAAGCGGGCTGCCCTCCGCCTTTATCGGTGCGGAAATCCGCGACCTGCCCATCAAGCAGGGCGGCACCGGGGTCATCAAAATCGTCACCCAGCCGGACGTCCAACTCGGCGGGATTCTCGTAGACCGCCCGCTCCACTTCTTCCCCAATGGCGACGGAACGCAGGTCGCTTTGCAGGGAGTCCACGCCCTGCTCGAACCGGGGGTATATCCGTTAAGGTTGGACGCAACCCTGCCGGATGGCAGCGTTCAATCGTATGAGCAGTTCATTTTGATCGTTTCGGGGAATTACCTCACCGGCGAAAGCCTGCCAGTGGACCCGTCGTTGATTGACCCGGCCGTCACCGAACCGGAGCAGAAACAGATAGAAGGAATCACCGTATCCACGCCGCCAACGCCCACGCGCTTCTGGCAGGGACAGTTCATCTCGCCTGCCATCGCCTACGCCGAATCAACCTACTTCACTTCACGGTATGGAACCCGGCGTGTGTACCTCGGCCAGGGTACGGATC
>QMIW01000034.1 GCA_024434165.1 Chloroflexota bacterium
AGCGGCATAATCCAATACCTGCCGCACGCGCGCACCGCTCAATGCGTAGGTCGAGATACCATCTCGACCCACAGGCTTGTCATCAATGTAATAGAAATGCGGATACCCGCTCTTCGTCGGCTTGAAATCAATCCCCGCCGATTCCGCCAGTTTGCGAACCTTTAACTTGGCGGAGTTCAACACGTTGAAATCCAGTTTCGCGCGGCGCTGCCTCCCCTTGCGGACGGTATCCACCGAATGCGGCGCGCACGCCAGCAGCACGTCTGCAATGATGTCCGCCAACTGGCGCGACTTCTTTTCGTCGAATCCGCGCTGGGTGATCCACGGCGTGCCGAGGCGGATGCCCGAAGGCGCCGCCGCGCTCTTATCGCCAGGAATCGTATTGCGGTTGACGACCACGCCCACAATGTCCAGGATGCGAGCCGCCTGGTCGCCGCTGAGTTTTGTTCCATCTTCTCCAACAATCGAAGAACAGTCCACATTCAACATGTGGCAGTCCGTCCCTCCAAACGGGACGCGCAGCCCGCGCTTCATGAATTGATCTGCCATCGCCGCCGCATTCCTGATCGTCTGTTCCTGCAGCTTCTTGAACTGTTTGGTCTGCGCCAGTTTGAATGTCAGCGCCAAGCCAGCGAAAACATTGACGTGCGGACCGCCCTGCTCGCCTGGGAAGACAGCCTTGTCAATCTTTTTGGCGATGTCGGCAAACGTGGTCAGCAGCACTGCCCCGCGCGGACCATCCAGACTCTTGTGCGTGGTGGACATGACCACGTGGGCGATGCCAATCGGCGAAGGCACAACTCCCGCCGCCACCAGCCCGCCAATGTGCGAAATATCCGCCAGGAAGTACGCGCCGACCTCATCGGCAATCTCGCGGAATTTCTTCCAATCGGGGACCCACGAATAGGATGAATAACCCGCGATGAGCAGTTTGGGCTTCGCCTCGTTCGCCAGTTTGCGGATGGCTTCATAATCCAGCCGTTCGTTTTCGTCCACGCTGTAATGCACGGCGTTGAACCACTTGCCGCTGCGGTTGACGGGCGAGCCGTGCGAGAGATGACCGCCGTGCAGCAGGTCGAGTCCCATCACGGTATCGCCCACGTTGAGCAATGCCTGGTACACCGCATTGTTGGCGGGCGCGCCCGAAAGCGCCTGCACGTTGACGTAAATCTGGTCTGCCGTGAAGCCGTTGGCGGCGAAGGCTTCGGCGGCGCGGCGGCGAGCCAGCGACTCGACCACGTCCGCATATTCCACGCCTTTGTAGTAGCGCGGGTCGCCGTTGCGGCGGTAATCAGCAAGACGCGCGGGATAATCGAGAATCTCCTCCTCAGTCATCCAGCGCGTCTCTTCGTCGGGGTAGCCTTCGGCGTAAATGTTCTGAAAAGCAGACATCAACGTCTCGCGCACCGCCATCGGCGCCGTGGATTCGGATGGAATCAAAATCAACTTACGGTATTGCCTTTCGGCTTCGAGTTGGGTCAATTCGTAAACGTCAGGGTCGAGATCGGCAAGTTTGCCGCGAACGAGAAAATCGGACATATCTTTGGTCTCCTGGTTGGGTGGTCGAATAGCCGGACAGTCGAATGGTCGGGTGGTCTATTGGTCGAATGGTCAAAGAGACGACGACCAGACTGGGCGACCATCAAACGACAAGACTAACGGGAATTGTAGGACGGGACGGGGGATGGGTCAAGTGAAAAATGACATAAACAGCCAAAGTCTACGTTGAACTGCTGTGTACCTTGATGATTTCCCTGCATTGCGGAAAATTCGGGCATCCCCAAAACCTTTCACCCGATTGTCTAGCCGTCCGAAGCAGCATTCTTACGCCATGTCGCGGGCAAAGGGGAGGATTGTCAACTGTATATTGATGAGCAGGCGCTTCTCGTTGATACGCCATATACTTCCCAATTGCTTCCTTGAACAGCACGCCCAGCTTTTCGGAATTGTAAGTATTCTGTACCCGGATACGAACCAAAGGGATTTTGACCTCTTCAAGAATGTTCTCTACAAAGGCGTCTCTCTCCATCCGGTCAGGACGTTCATGAGACCTGTCGTCCAATTCAATGACAAATACGGGTTTTAGGGTCTTCGGGTCACATAGCACAAAATCTACCTGTTTTCTGTCAATTTTGTTGTAATACGCGAAGTATTGCGATTGGTCAACAACAATAGACACCAGGTCACGGAGAGCGACATGGGGAAAAATGACAAGGTGATCTTTGGTCATGCCTCGCAGTACATGAAAAAAGGAGGCTTCAGCATTCGTCAGCAGCGTCCCACGCGAGACAAATCGTGGGGGCGGCAAAACATGCTCTACGACCGGGTCGGGGGTAACTGACTCGTTTTTTGGAATAGCAAGTTTTTGCTTTGCTGGCTAGGTCTTCCTGGGTTTTATCCCAAACAACAAGGTGAGGCATCCTGGGTTTTGCGGCGGCATTATCCCTCCAAATTCGTCATGATAATCATGGGCACAAAATTTTATCAGCAAAGTGCAGCGCAATACAGGTCTTTCGGGGAAATTTATAAATTAACGGGATATCATCCCACTCCACGGCTCGCATTTCTAACCGCGATCCATTGCCGGGAACATGACCAAAGGGGCTTGAATTTCGCAGGCAAAAATTATACACTCAACCTATGACCGCCCCTACCAAGACCGGACAACTCAAAGCCCTGCAAGGCCGCAGTGATTTGCTGCTGCGCCTGGTGGAGTTGAGCGTCACGCTGAATTCCACGCTCGACCTCGACGCCCTGCTGCAATTGATCACCTCCACGGCAACCGAATATCTGGGTTGCGAGGCGGCGTCCATCCTGCTTTACGATGAGCGCCACCCGCGCCTGTATTTTGCCGCCGCCACCGGCTCCGACCCCAACCAGCTTGCCGAAATCCCCGTGCCGATTGATAACAGCATCGCGGGCACGATCTTCCGCACCAACCAGCCGCTCATCCTCAACGACGTGGAAGACGACCCGCGTCATTACCAGATCGTCTCCGAGCACGTCAAAATCAAAATCCACTCCCTGCTCGGCGTGCCCATGCCCATCAAGGACCGCGTGGTGGGCGTGCTGGAAGCCATCAACAAACGCAACGGCGATTTCGACGAAAGCGACAGCATCGCGTTTTCCGTTCTCGCTTCGCACGCCGCCATCGCCATCAACAACGCGCGCCTGCTCCGCGCCACCCAGCAGGCGCTCAACAAAGTGCGCGAGACCAACCAGATCAAGACCAACTTCCTTTCGCTGGCTTCCCACGAACTGCGCACGCCGCTCGGCATCATCATCGGATACGCAACGTTTCTCCAGGAGGAATCCAAAGGCATCCTCTCGGAACACGCCAACCAGGTACTCGGCGCCGCCACTGAAATGCGCGCCCTGCTCGACCAGATGAACAACCTGACCCTGCTCCAAACCGACGAGATGGAACTTCGCCCCGCGAAGATCTCCGTGCAGGATGTGCTGAATTTTGCGCTCGACGAAGTGAAATACCTCGCTTCGCGGCGGGACCTGAAGCTGGTCCTCGCGTTTCAAGAGGATCCAATCTTTGTGAACGTGGACCCCGAAAAGACCATCCTTGCATTCGTCAACCTGCTCAACAACGCCGTGCGCTTTTCGAATGACGGCGGCGAGATCACCATCGGGGCGGTGCCGCAGGGCGAGCAAGTCCTCGCCTGGGTGCAGGATAAGGGCAAGGGCATCCCTGTGGACAAACTGCACAAGATCTTCGAGGAGTTCTATCAGATCGAACCGCCCAACACACGCAGTTACGGCGGCTTGGGCATCGGGCTTTCGATTGCAAAAGGACTCATCGAGGCGCAGGGCGGGAAGATCTGGGCGGAATCCGAAGGGCTGGGCAAGGGCGCCACACTCAAGGTGCTGCTCCCGCTCCACAAATAGCGCGGATATCGCGCTTCCTTATTGACATTCCCCCACCCCTCAGGTAGAATACAGACCGCTTTGACCTTGGGGCCTGTAGCGCAGTTGGGAGCGCGTCTCAATCGCACTGAGAAGGTCAGGGGTTCGAATCCCCTCAGGTCCACCTGTTCAGTGACCAGTAAACAGTGATCAGTAAGCAGTTACTGAACAGACAAACTGGTCACTGATTACTGAAGGCTGATCACTGGAAAACCGGGCCCATAGCGCAGTTGGGAGCGCGTCTCAATGGCATTGAGAAGGCCGGGGGTTCGAATCCCCCTGGGTCCACACAAAGCAGAGCAAGTCTCAGACTTGCTCAACAAAAGTCAGGACAGGAGTAGTAGGTCATCCCGCCAGCGAGAAGGGAGAGCGAGGTGGAAGCCCTTCAACGGCATCGAACGGGAATGCCGCTCAACAAGACCGAACTCGCCTGTCGCCCTGAACGAAGGGAACTGCGCTGGTGAATCAAGTAGTCAGCGACGGGGTTGCCCGTTATAGCAAATGAGTGGTAAGCCCAAATTAATTTGGACTTACAATTCGGGTGGTACCGCGGAGCGCATAGCGTCCTTCGTCCCTGAGTGGATGAAGGATTTTTTGTTTTATATCGGACGTTAAGTAGTCGGTCATAAGTTTTTAGAAAACAAATTCCTGCTCATGCCGCCGTCCTCGGCGGCGGGGACGCCGCCGGGAGCGTATTTTTGTAAAATTTATTTTTGTAAAATTTATTTCGACCGACTACTTAGACGATAGACCATGGAAATTGACCAGCCTTCATTGTCCGCCGTCAATGGTCCAAGGTCAGATTTGAAAGGAGACGCAAATGAACATAAGAACGATGACTCGAATCGAGGCGGTGTCCTGCCTTCTCGCGCGCCTCCCTGCCGAAGCCGTCTAATATCAACAACAGAAGGTCAAACGTGGAACCTGCCGCCTGAAACTTGGAACTTGAAACTTGGAACCTGAAACTTGAAACCTGAAATTGATAAAGAGGTAAGAATGGCTGAAACAATAAAGAAAATAAAGACAAAAAAGAAGACCAGGACAAAAACCACCGCAAAAGCGGTAAAGCCGGCAAAGGCGAAAGCCGTCAAGAAACCGGTCGTCACGCCGCCTGCAAAGACCAAAAAACCCGTCACCGCAAAAAAACCTGCGGTCAAAAAACCGATCGTCAAGAAAACGAAGACGCCGGCAAAACCAAAAGCGGTTGTCAGGCGCCCATCAGGGAAAGCCGCCGACGCCCGGATGCTCATGTCCGCGATGAGTGCGGCAGCCAGGCCCGCAAGGAGAGCGGCAAAAGCCCCCAGAGATATTTCCTACAACCCGCCGGGCATCGAGAAGAAATGGCAGGCAAAATGGGAAGCGGACAAGTTGTACCGCTCCGTGATTGACAACAGCAAGCCCAAGCACTACGCGCTGACCATGCTGCCCTATCCCAGCGGCGACCTGCACATCGGTCACTGGTATGCGATGACGCCGTCCGACGCGCGCGCCCGCTTCAAACGGATGCAGGGCTACAACGTCCTGTTCCCGATGGGTTTCGATGCGTTCGGTTTGCCCGCTGAAAACGCCGCCATCAGGGACGGCATCCACCCGATGAAACGAACCGCCGCGAACATCGAACGAATGCGCAAACAGTTGAAATCCATGGGCACCATGTTCGATTGGGAACGCGAGGCGGTTTCGTCCGATCCCAGATACTACAAGTGGACCGAGTGGTTCTTCGTCCAGTTGTACAGGGCAGGGCTGGCGTATCGCAAGATGTCGGCGGTGGATTTTTGCCCGAACTGCAACACCACACTGGCGCGCGAACAGGTCATCGGCGAAAACCGCGTCTGCGAACGGTGCGGCACGCCTGTCATCAAGAAGGATTTGGAGCAGTGGTTTTTCAGAACCACCAAGTATGCCGACGAACTGTTGAACTTCGACGAACTGGACTGGCCCGAACGCGTCAAGACTCTGCAAACGAACTGGATTGGACGCTCCGAAGGCGCGGAAGTACGGTTTTCAGTGATCAGTGATCGGTTGTCCGTGGAGGAGTCGAAGGTCACTGTCTTCACCACCCGCCCCGACACGCTCTGGGGCGCGACGTTCATGGTCTTTGCGCCGGAGCACCCGCTGGTGGATAAAGTCACCACGCCCGAACAGCGTGAAGCCGTCGAGGTATACAAGGCGCAAGCCGCGCGTCAATCGGACATCGAGCGCGAAGCCGCAGACAAGGAAAAGACAGGCGTCTTCACGGGCGGATACGCCATCAATCCCGTTAACAACGAACGCATCCCGATCTGGATCGCGGACTACGTGTTGATGAGTTACGGCACGGGTGCGATTATGGCTGTCCCGGCGCATGACGAACGCGACTTCGCGTTTGCGCGCAAGTACGGCTTGAAAGTGATTCCTGTCATTCAACCCGAAGGCGTCGAACTGAACGGCGAGACGATGGAACATGCCCACGAACACGAGGGCGTGATGATCAACAGCGGTCCGTTCAACGGGACGCGCGCAACCAACGACAAAGGTATGAAAAATCCCGCCATCAAAGCGGTGATCGAATGGCTGGAGGAACGAGGCATCGGAAAGCGCGCGGTCAATTATCGTTACCGCGATTGGCTGATCTCACGCCAGCGTTATTGGGGCGCGCCCATCCCGATGATCTATTGCGACAAACATGGCTGGAACCCCGTCCCCGAAGAGCAGCTGCCCGTGCTGCTGCCCGAAGACGTGGAATGGAAGCCGACGGGCGAGTCGCCGTTGAAGTTACACCCGACATGGAAGAATACAACGTGCCCTGTGTGCGGCGAACCTGCCGTACGCGAAACCGACACGATGGACACGTTCATGTGTTCGTCGTGGTATCACTTGCGCTATTTGAGTCCGCATTACGACAAAGGTCCTTTCGACGAAGCCGAGTACAACTATTGGATGCCCGTTGACACGTACACGGGCGGCATCGAGCACGCCACCATGCACCTGCTCTACACGCGCTTCTTCCACAAGGCATTGCGCGACATGGGTATCACCGAAGGCAACGAACCGATGATTCAACTGCGGAATCAGGGCATGGTGCTGGCGGAGGACAACAGCAAGATGTCCAAGAGCCGCGGCAACGTGGTTGCGCCCGATGTGCTGGTGGAGAAATACGGCGCAGATACTGTGCGCGCCTACATCATGTTCTTCGCGCGTTGGGAAATGGGTGCGCCGTGGGATTCGCAAGGCATCGAAGGAACCGCCCGCTGGCTGCGCCGGGTTTGGACCCTGTTCACGGACTCCACCGAGAAAAAACCTTTGGAATCCCCGGAGACCCTAAAGGGCTTGAGACGAAAAGTCCACCAGACGCTGAAGCGCGTCACACGCGACTTCGAGAACTTCGAGTTCAACACGATTGTTTCCTCCCTGATGGAACTGCTCAACGAGATGTACAAGGCACGGGAGGCGGGAGCAGTTGGAAGTCTGGAATGGAGCGAGGCGCAGGAAATCTACCTGAAGATGCTGGCTCCCGTCGCGCCGCACATCGCCGAAGAGTTATGGACCGCACAACTGGGCAAGCCGTATTCGATTCACCAACAATCCTGGTCCCGGGTGGATGAAGCCGCCGCGAAGGAAGATGTCATCGAAATCCCGGTTCAGATCAACGGCAAGGTGCGCGACCGCATCACGGTCCCGGCGGAGGCGGGCGAGGACGAAGTCAAGTCCGCCGCGCTGGCGAGCGGGATCGTCCAAAAGCACCTGGAGGGCAGGGAGCCCAGGAAGGTGATCGTGGTCAAGGGCAAGCTGGTGAGTCTGGTCGTGTAGCCCGCCGGCGGAGCGCATCTGCGCAGGATTGACGAAAAGCCCCTGAGAGCCGCAAGGTTTTCAGGGGCTTTACATTTGCCTCAAGCCGAATACAATGAAATTAACTTCCAATCGTATACATAGATGGAGACGAAGATGAACGATTGGCTGTACCATATTCTTGCTTTTGGGCTGCATGCCTGTCTTTGGGGTGGGGATGTGACGGGGGAGGAACGCCTGCCCAAACGCGGACCGGCGGTGTTGGTCGCCAACCATCTTGGGGCATGGGGACCGATTGCAGCCGTCTCCAGCATGCCGCGCAGGTTGTATCCCTGGGTGATCGCAGACATGATGGACGCCAAACGCGCCCCGGACTACCTGCGCCTTGATTTTGTGGAACGCCAACTCCACCTGAAGAAACCGTTGAGTTCGTGGATTGCAAACGCCATTTCGAAACTCTCCGTCCCGCTGTTGACCGGCGCCGGGTGCATCCCGGTGCATTCCAACTTCGAAGAGATGCTAATTCCCTTCCACCAAAGCGTTAACCGGCTGGTTCAGGGCGGGTTCATCCTGATCTTCCCCGAAGACCCCGCCCAGCCGCTGAACCCGGTATATCAAATGTCCCCGTTCAAAAAGGGATTTGTGCGTTTGGGAGAGTTTTACTTCCAACGCACGGGCAGGGCGCTGACATTTTATCCGCTGGCAGTGCATCGCCGGCGCCGTGAAGTACAGGTCGGCGCTCCGGTGACGCACAACCCCCGCGCCAACCCGGTCGGCGAAAGGCTGCGCGTCAAACACACGCTCGAACGCATGATTCATGAAATGCTGGAGGGTACGAACCGGGATGTTTATCTTCATGTTCCCGCGCCGCGGTAGCAGGGCGCAAGCGGGGGATTTTCCATCGGGCGTATAATGGATTTATGCCCACCGTTCAACTTTTCATTACCTGTCTGATCGATTCCTTCTTCCCGAAAACCGGCGAAGCCGTTGTGGAGATTCTCCAGCACCTCGGCGTGGACGTGGAGTTCGCGCCCGACCAGACCTGCTGCGGACAGCCGCAGTTCAATGCAGGCTTGCGCACGGACGCGCGCGCGATTGCGGAACACACCATCAGGGTATTTGAAAAAACCAACGGGGAGATTGTCACGCCTTCGGGGTCGTGCGCCCATCATTTCAGGCACAACTACAAAGAGTTATTCGAAGGCGATCCGCTTTGGTATCCGCGCGCGGAGGCACTGGGCAGGCGCGTGTTCGAGTTCACGGAATACCTCGTGGACAGGCTGGGCGTTACCGATGTGGGCGCAAAATGGGATGGTGCGCTCGCCTATCATCCCTCCTGCCATACCCTGCGCGGCATCAACGTGGACAGGCAGCCGCGCATGCTGTTGGAGCATGTGCAGGGCGCAGCGCTGGCAGCATTACCCAACGAACACGAATGCTGCGGTTTTGGGGGCGTTCTGTCTGTGGAACACCCCGAACTCTCGGCGGAGTGGCTGAAGCGCAAGATCAGCAGCCTGGAAGCCGCCCGGTCGCCCAGTCTGGTGGTGACCGATGCGGGATGTCTCATGCACATCGCAGGCGGGCTTCATCGTCTTGGAAAAAGCCCGCGAGTCATCCACATCGCAGACGTGTTGAATCACAGATGATCAATGCTCGCGCAGGCGGGGGTTGAAGATGCGGTCGAGCGCAAACCCCAACAGGGCAAAGCCGAGACCCGTGACGAGCAGGAAAGCCAGCGGTTCGAGCACCCAGTGATAGTGACCGTTGATGAGCGCGTTGTTATCGTAGGCATCGCGCAGGATCTTTCCCCAGGTGGGCAGGCTCGGGTCGCCCAGACCCATCAACGCCAGCGATGTTTCGATGAAGACATATCCCGGAACGAGCGTCACCATCTGCGGGATGAGCGTGGGCAGGATGCGCGGCACGAGGTAACGGAAGATGATGCGCCAGCTGCCCGCGCCGTATGATTGCGCCGCTTCGATGTATGGCAGTTCCCTGAATTGCAGGAAGATGGCGCGGTAGTTTTTGATGGCGCTCCCGAAGATGCTCAGCAAAATGGTTACGCCAAGGATCAGCCAGATGCTGCGCGAATAGAACACCGCCACCATGACAAGGACGGGCAGGAGCGGCAGGATCATGTTCACTTCCGTCAGGCGTTGGACGAGCGCATCCACCCAGCCGCCAAACCAGGTGCCGATGGCGGCAATGATCATGGTGATGATGGTGGTGGCGGTGACTGCCAGCAGACCGAACAACAGCGCAATCGGCATCCCCCACAGGAGCGGAAGACCGAGGTCGCGCCGGCGCATGTCGGTGCCCGCCCAGCCGTGCACCTGTCCCTGCAGAATGGTGCGTATTTCCACATCGGCGTTCGGCTCGAAATGGACGACCTCCACCAGCAATTGATATGCGCCCAAATTCGGCGCCGGGTTCTCAAGGTTGCCGTCGCTGAACAAAATCCGTTCGGGGTGCAGGGAGCCGAACTTCCTCTGCATCTTCTTATCCTGCGCCAGGTAATAGGAGGTTTTCTTCTCCACGATGAAACTGGTCAGGGGCGTTTCTTTGCCGTCCGGGGCGATCAGGGTGAGCGATACAAACGACGGCTTGGATTCAAAAACCGGAAACGCCACAACCAGCAGGTCCTGCGGGAAGCCGCCGGGCGAGTTGTAATGGATGAAGAACCGCATCTCCTCCCGGCGCATGCCTTGTTCGCTTGAGACGGTTTTTTCCTCCGCGCCGCCGTTCCGGCTGTCGAGGACAATCGTCTCGGGCAGGTCGTCTCTGCGGAAGAAGTTGATCCACGCCGGGGGCACCAACTGCGGGTTTTCAGACCAGTCATAATCCTGTCCGCGCCAGATGCGGATGGACGCCTCGGACGAGGTGGTGGCTGAAATGTAGATCGAAATCGAGACAAGCAAAACGATGATCAGCAATCCCGCCACCGCAGACGGATAACTTGCGATCTCACGCATTGTTCTCACGAAGGCGCGCAAACTCTCCCGTATGTTCTCTCTCCAATGGCGCAGGGAACGCGGCAGGTCCGGTTTGATGCGCGCGCGGGGCGCTTTCTCGACCCGGCCGGTCCGCGCAAAATTCCTGAGCGCCGCGCGAATCCCCCCGCCCTTTCGAACATCCCGCGCCCTGCCGGTAAAGTCAATTTTCACCCGGGGGTCCACCAGGGCATAGGCGATGTCCAAAAGCAATACGGTCAACGCCAGCAGGTAGGCGTAGATGATGGTAAACCCGACGATTACGGGCGTATCGAACAGGTGAATCGAGTTGAAGAATACAAGCCCCATGCCGGGCCAGTCGAAGACCAGTTCCAGCAAGACCGAGCCCGACCAGCTGCCGATGAGCAGAAAGGCAAAACTTGTCAGCAAACTCGGCAGGGCGGGACGCAGCAGGTAACGCTGTTCCACCACGCGGTTTGGCAGGCCGCGCGCGTACGCCATCTCCACATAATCGTCATGGGAATAGATGAGGAAGAAAGTGCGCCAGGCATACATGCTTTGAAAAAAACCGCTGAGAAAGATGGCGCTGACCGGCAGAATCATGTGCCGGAGGATGGTGAGGGCATAGCCGTATTCCTTCGTCTCGGCGGGATCGGTGCCGTACATGCCGCCGTAAGGGAGCAGGCGCAGCTGCACGGCAAAGATGAGAATCAGGAAAATGCCGTAGAACCACGGCGGTGCGGAGGAGATGGGCGAAAGCGTGATGAAGACCTTATCGAGCAGGCTCCCGGGTCTGCGGCTGACGATCAACGCCGCCCACACGCTGCCCATGAAAAGAAGCACGTTGGCGGTGGCGAACAACAGCAAAGTGCGCGGCAGGTTGTCGAGGATAATATCCCTGACCAGGCTGCTGTCGTTGCCGTAGCGCAGGCTGACAAAGATGCGCGACTCGCCGAGGTTGAGCGTCAGCCCGTTTTTGAGCCAGCGCAGGGAACGCAGCAAAAAGGGCTGGGTCAGCCCTTCTGCTTCGTACATTGCCTGGCGCGTCTCGTCAATGATCCTTAACTTTTCATCCGGGGGCACGTCCTTCAACCAACCCTCTTTGGTCATGAGCGTCAAATTCTCCTCGATCAGCCCCTTCATGATCTCGTCCACATATCCGCCCATGTTGGCGATCAGGATGGTGATGTAAACCGCAATGGCTGCCGTGAGGAAAAGCGAAAAGCCTCTTGTCAGGGTGTATCTCAAAACACGGACGATGTTGCTTTGCCGGAGGGGGCGCGGTGTTGGCATTTCGTAGCTGGTTTCGGCGGTATATGTTGGCTCCTGAGACATACACGTATTATATAATACCTGGCGGAGGCACAACCCAGGAATTAAAATGAATCCACTCCGTCGAAGAATCCGCCAGTCCATTGCCAACGAGACCCTTCAACTCGCGCTGGATAACAACACCGAACGCCGTTTGAAAGGACGCGCCGCCGCTTTCGAATCCATCCCCGACTGGCGCGAACGGCGCCAGCGCGCACACCGCATCCGCGCCAAGGTGATCGAGCGGCTCGATGATTACCTCGATCAATTCATCGCCAACGCCAAAAACAACGGCATCGTCGTCCATCATGCGAAGGATGCGGAAGAGGCGATTGGCATCGTGTTGGGGATCGCAAAAAACTTAACTCAAAGTACACCAAGTAAAAAAGAAGATTCCTTCGCGACCCTTTTTGACCTTCGTGGTGAAAAGGTTTTGATCGCCAAATCCAAGAGCATGGTGTCGGAAGAAATCGGGTTGAACCACGCACTGGAAAAAGAAGGCATCCGCGTCGTCGAGACCGACCTCGGCGAATACATCGTCCAATTGCGGCGCGAGCGGCCCAGTCACATCATCACGCCCGCCGCGCATCTCACCCGCCAGCAGGTGGGGCAGCTCTTCCACGAAAAGCTTGGCATCCCCTACACCGAAGATATTCCCACGCTCACCGCCACCGCCCGCAAAGTTCTGCGCGAAGTTTTCCTCGCCGCCGACATCGGCTTGAGCGGGGTCAACTTCGGCGTGGCGGAAACGGGCGCGCTGTGCATCGTCACCAACGAAGGCAACGGGCGCATGGTCACCACCCTGCCCAAAATCCACATCGCGCTGATGGGCATGGAACGCCTCGTCCCCACCCTCGACGACCTCGCGCTCATGCTTTCCCTTCTGCCGCGTTCCGCCACCGGACAAAAACTCACCGTCTACACCCAGTTGCTGCACAAGCCGCTGCCCGGTCAAACACGCCACCTCATCCTTCTCGACAACGGACGTTCGCGCCTGCGAAGTTCCCCACTCAAGGAAAGCCTGTATTGCATTCGATGCGGCGCATGTCTCAACGCCTGTCCCGTCTTTCGTGAACTCGGCGGGCACGCTTACATCGGGCGCGACCTTTCCATCGCGCCGTATCCGGGTCCCATCGGCTCGGTCGTCTCGCCGGGCTTGTTCGGAGAAAATTACGACCACCTCGCGCAAGCCTCATCCCTGTGCGGCGCGTGCAAGGAAGCCTGCCCGGTGGATATTGATTTACCGAAGCTGTTGACGAGGGTTCGGGCGGGGCAATACCCCTCTCCCGCTGGGAGAGGGGGCAGGGGTGAGGGAGCGGGACTTTCACCTGTCACCAAGATCGGTTTGCGGATTTTCACCCGCCTCGCGACTCACCCAAAGTTGTTTGCCCTCGCCCAAACCTTCGCCTCGCTGACGTCTCATCTCCTCTCCCCCCGCTCCGGGTGGATGCGCCTGCCCGCGTTCACGGGCTGGGGGTACAGCAAGGATTTGCCGCGTTTTTCGGGGAAGACATTTCGAAGCCGTTGGAAGGGGAGGCGTGTTGAGAATGAGGTGAGATTGCATACGGGTAAACAGGTAGACACGTATACAGGTGAACAAGCAGGAGCAGATGCAGGTAAACAGGTCGAGCGGGATGCCGCGCCTGCTTCGCTTGTTTCCATGTTCGCGTCTGAACTCGGCGCGCTCTCCGGCAGCGTTTATCAGACAAACGACCCAACCCAATCCATCATCGAATTTCTGGCGTCGCGCAATATCGGGAAAATCCATTTACAGCCAAACATCCTCGACGAAGGTCTCCTGCGCCGGGCGGGCATTGACTTCACCCATGAGCCGGATCCGGGGCTCACCGTCGGGGTGACGAAGGCTTGGGTCGGGCTGGCAGATACCGGGTCCGTGCTGGAGGCGGATGAGGAATTACCCGGTTCGCTGCTGCCGGAAATCCACATCGCGGTTTTGAAATCCAAAGATATTCTCCCCTCGCTGCCGGATGCCATGCCCCTGGTGAAGGGAAAAAATGCCGTCTTTGTCACCGGTCCTTCGCGCACGGCGGACATCGAGATGACGCTCACCATCGGCGTGCACGGACCGAGAGAACTGCACGTTTTTCTTGTGCAATGAAGTACCGCAAGATAAATCTTGCGACGGATTGCGCGAATTGAATTTCGGGGTACGAAGTTTGACGATTCAAAACCAGAGTGATAGAATACGCCCGCATTTGCCCCCATCGTCTAGCGGCCCAGGACGGAGCCCTCTCAAGGCTCAAACCGGAGTTCGAGTCTCCGTGGGGGCACTCGCTCACTCGCGTAAGCCCCACTCATACCATCGAGGTACGCGAGGCTCAAACCGGAGTTCGAGTCTCCGTGGGGGCACTCGCTCACTCGCGTAAGCCCCACTCATACCATCGAGGTACGCGAGGCTCAAACCGGGATTCGAATTCCCGTGGGGGCACACTTAATGACAGTCACCTTTTGGGTGGCTGTTGTTTTTTGAGGAGAAACATGGCGCAAAAATCACGCGGATACATGATCGCACTCATCGCCACCGTGCTTTGGTCAACCACGGGACCGTTCATCAGTTATTTGAGCAAAACCTATTCCCTGCCTTCGCTGGTGCTTGCCTTTTGGCGGGATTTGTTCGTTGCCATCGGCATGACAGCCGGTCTGTTGATCTTCAGCCGTTCGCGTTTTTCATTGGGGCGCAGCCATTGGGGATTTTTGATTTTGTACGGACTCACGCTGGCGGTCTTCAACTCGATGTGGACGTTTTCGGTTCAATTTAACGGGGCGGCGGTTGCCACGGTGCTGGCATTTTCTTCCCCTGCAATGACTGCCGTGTTGAGCCGCCTCGTTTTCCGGGAGACCTTCAGCAAGGTCAAAATCGTTTCGATTGCCTTGAGTTTCGTCGGCACAATTCTGGTTTCCGGCGCGCACGACCCCGCAGCATGGAAACTCAACCCGGCAGGCATCGTCTTCGGCTTGCTGACCGGGCTGTTCTTTGCTGTGTACAACCTCGAAGGCAAAGCCGCCGCGGATAGACGGATCGATTCATGGACGGCGCTCCTGTACAGTTTTGCCTCCGCCACATTCTTCTTGTTCCTCTTCAACATCGGCAACGACCTGTTCATCACGCAAAAGCCCCCGCTTTCGGATATGCTCTGGCTTGGAAATTCGATGATGGGATGGGGCGTGTTGTTTTTCCTCGGTGTCGCGCCCACACTGGGCGGCTTCGGGCTGTACACCCTGAGTATGCGTTTCCTTTCGCCAACGGCGGCAAACTTAATCGCCACGCTGGAGCCGGTCTTTACGGCGATCTGGGCGTATTTATTTCTCAGTGAAATGATGAGCGGGGTTCAACTGGGCGGGAGTTTGTTGTTATTGTTCGGCGTGATTCTGCTGCGGTTCAGCGATTGAGTTCCCAGATCAACCGCAGCCCTTCGAGCGTGAGCCAGGGAGCGATGACATCAATCACCTTTGTCTCTTTGGCGACCACCTCCGCCAGCCCGCCGGTGGCGACGACTTTCATGTCATTGCCGAGTTCGGCGCGGAAGCGGGATACCATCCCTTCGACCATACTCACGTAACCGAACAACAGCCCCGACTGCATTGCATGGACGGTGTTGCGTCCGATGACGGAGGGCGGAACTTGCAGGTCAATGCGCGGAAGTTTTGCCGCGCGGGTGTAAAGCGCTTCGGCGGCAAGGTTGATGCCGGCGGTGATCGCGCCGCCGAGATAGTCGCCGTCCCGGGTCAGGGCGTTGAAGGTGGTCGCGGTGCCGAAATCCACCACACAGGCGGGACCGCCATAGAGTTTCATCACCGCCACCGCATCACACACGCGGTCTGCGCCGACGGCTTTGGGGTCTTCGTAGCGGATCTTGATGCCGGTCTTGACGCCCGCATCCACCACCAGCGGTTCCTGTTTGAGATATTCGCGGCAGGCTTGGATGACGCGCCCGGTCAGCGGCGGGACGACCGAGGCGAGCGAAACGCCGTTGATGTCCTTGATCGTTTTCCCCGCGTTTTGCAGCAAACCCAGGAACTGCAAGCCGTATTCATCGGGCATGCGGTTGTGATCGGTGGCAAGACGCCAGTGCGCGCCGAGTTTTTCGCCTTCGTACAAGCCGAGGGTGAGGTTGGTGTTGCCAACGTCAACGGTAAGGAGCATGGATTTTTTTCTCGATTCGTTTCAATGATTCTACCATGCAGGGCTATGGCGTTGGTTTTCCAAATCCGACGTTTGAGAACGCCGCTTACGTCTCTGTTGGGGATTTCACCCAAAGGAAAAACAGCAGCAGCGCCAGCGGGAAGACGTGCAGATACAGGCGGTCCAGCGAGGTGTTCAGGTGATAGGTCAACTCCAACGGAGTGATCAGGTAAATGCAAAAGTAAACCGCCAATTGCAGGAAAATCACGGCGCCGATCGTCCACATGCCGGATGGAAAGTTCCTCGATCCGCCAACAAGGACCATCATTAAAATTATAAGCCCAGGCAGGCTGACGGGCGTCCCCCCAAGATTCCAGAGCACGATGCCTGCCTCTCGGAAGATAATCAAGTACCGTTCAACGTTCAAAACTTTATCGAGCAGGCCGTCCCGCGCCGAGAGCAGGTCGTTGGGCGGGGCAAGAACCAGTTTGAAAACGACAATTATCAAAAACGGGATCGCCAGTCCAATCGCGTACTTTCGGAACGCCATCCGTTCCGTTTTTTTCATGCCAAGCAAAAGCCAGACGAGCGAGAAACCGAATATCGCCGCCAGCCCCTCGTTTTTTGCCCACCCCCCCAAGCCGATCAGGAATCCAGCCAGCAGCGCAAAACGCCGCTCCTTCGTCTGGAAATACAGCAGCGTCATGCCGCCGGCAGCAAGGAGGAGGCAGGCAAGCAGCAGGTCGGCGTACTGCCTCATGCCCTGGTCAACGGTAAACGGCAGGGACATGAAAAGGACAGCCGCCAGCGACGCCTGTTTGAAACCGCGGAAGTAGTTGACCAGCGAGAAGAGAAGCCCCGCTGTGAAAAGGGAAATCGCGAAGTGAAATGCGATCACTCCCCAGGTGGATGTTTTACCCAGGAAAACCCAGGTGATGGCGTTCGTCACCGCCATGAAGAGAGGATAATCGGGGTGATCGAGCTGGCGCAAAAAGGTCGCCTGCCAGTCCGCGCCGCCGAGGTAGATGAAACGCGCCGCCACGTTCCAGTTGATCCATGCATCGGGGCGTCCGTGCGGGTATTGCAAACCGTAGAGCATGAGGTTCAACGTAAATAGAAAAAGGCTTACAGCGAGAATCAACATCCAGACGAGATTCGGCTTCTCGGTCCAATTTTGGAGGCGCAAGGCGGAAGCCCATTGCCGCCGGGTCGTGTAAAACATCCAGCCGGTCAGGGCAGCGGCGGCAATACTTTCCAAAACGACATACACTGGAAGCGGCAGACCAAGCCAGATCCACAAAAAACCGAGCAGGGAGGAAACGCCGAAACCCGCCGCCGCAGAAAGGAAGAACCTGACCAAAAGGGATTTTCCATCCATCGCGTTCCAGCAGAAATGGAGGAGGCAAAACCCCAACAGGATGCGCGGCAGGATTGCAGCGAACGACAGGGCAGGCGTCATCTAGTCTTCCAAATCGTGAATGAGATACAAACCGAATCCAAACCCCTGAACTTCATGCGCCCCAATTTGTTCATCGAGCCAGGAGCGGAAATCCACATCGTCTGCAAAGTTGCCGATGATCCATTCCTGCCCAATGCCGATCTCAAGCGCAACGGGAGCAACGGAATACTGCATCAACTGGAACTCGTTTCCATCCAGGGATTTGGGATTGCCGCTGACAATGGAATCATCCACATAACCGGCTTGATTCACATCCCGAGGAAGCGCCTCACGCAGCGCCCGGACATGGTCCTCCCATTTGGTCACCATCTCGTCTGACGGGTTTTTCCATTCCCCGGAAGAATAGGTCAATGCAAAGTGGCGCGCCGCGAAGACAGTGAACAAGACAGCGAAAGCAAGCGGGATCATCCCTCGAATGGGTCGCATGGATTTATTTTACCCTTTTCAAAACGAAGAGCGCCCTGGAGGTATCCATCCCTTTGGGTACGCCCTACGGCGCTGCCGCGTAAAAGGGCGACAGCGCGCGCAGGATGCCCACGATGAACCCGAAGTTATTGACCATCAGAGCCAGCACGACAATCGCCGCGCTCCATTGAAACCAGGTTTTTCCCGCAAAATCGGATAATGCCAGCGCGGAGAGGAGGACGAGCGCATACACCCAGTATGGCGTGTAGAGGAAGAGCTCCGTGCCGTAGAACAGGTGCATGAGAAAGTTGAAGCCGAGCGCGCCGAGCAGACCCAGCATCAGCGGCGTGTGCCTGGATGTTTTGAAATTTTTCACGAACATCAAGAATCCGCCTGCCAGAACAACCAGCCAGAGCGCAAGCGGGAGGTTGGCAAGTCCCTTGTAGGAGGCGAGACGCCCTGTGCGGACATCGAATGTCTTCATGTCAATGGTGGGAAAGGGCGGCTTTTCGGAAACGACTGCGAGGGGTTTGGGTCCGACCACGCCATAAAGCAGCACCGAACGTGACACGACGTTCAGTTTGCGGGCAATGGACGCTGGCTCGGACAGGCGCATGGGGTCGGAGGTCGCTCCCGCCGAGGATTTCACGAAGTTGAACTCGAAGGCAATGTCCGACGGTACGAAGAAGAAGGTTTGCTTGCCGGGGTGCAGGATGCCGGTGAACGTGGTCAGCAGGATGCCAAACGCAAGGAGCAAAACGCAATATTGGATCAGGCGGCGAAAGCCGAATTTATTGAAGAACAACGCGATGACGCCCTGCGCGAAGTTGGTGATGGTGATGCCGAAGAGCAGCAACCCCGCCGGGATGAGAACGGAAAATCGCTGTTCGTTTGCCTGGATCAACAGGAAGAAGAAAATCAGCGAAGCCGCGCCGAAGATGTAGTTTTCGGTCAGCGAGCCGAAGAGCAGGTGCGAGGCGGTCGAACCAAGCAGAACCGCAAAGAGGAAAGCGTAGGTTTTGGATTCGGTCGCGCGGTTGACGAAGAGCCAGGCCATGAAGACGCAAAGCCCGGCAACCGCGGAAACGACCAGCATTCCGCCGAGCGCGTAATGCTCGCCCATGAATCCCGCCGCCAGCCGGATCAGCGGGCGGACGATGATGAGGCTGAGCGGATGCACCGAGCGGTTGATTGCGCCGCTTTCGGGGCTGGCAAGGATTTCCATCCATGGACCCGCATCCGCTTCAAAGAGGACGCTGTTGTAACTCAAGGCGGGATGGTTCAACGAGCGCGCGAGGATGAGGTGAATGAGAAAGAACATTCCGGCGGCGAAAAGCCCAACCAGATTTTGGGCTGCAAAATTATGGAGTCCGGCGGCTTGCCGCTGGATCAAACGGCTCGCTGTTTGCTCCCAAAATTCCAAAACGGGAAGGCTCCACACCCCCGCCGCCAGCGCGGTGATGATGAACAACGCCATCCATTTTTGCGGGACGACGATGTAATCCCGAACGAACATTTCAGGCAGTTGCAGGCTGGCGAAAACCACAGCAGCCAAAAATAAAGGCAGGGAAAGCGCGAGAAGGACATTTATTGGCTTGCTGAGAAAACCATCACGGAAAGATTGTGCAGCGCGGCGAACGAGAAAATATCCACTCGCGCTGCCGAGGGTGACGGAGATTGCCGTAAACAAAACCATGTTGAACGGCGTGCGGAGCGGCTCATGGAAAAAGCCGACTGCGGCGAAAGCAATGACGAAACTGAATACGAAGGCGGCAAGATAATGCGAGATGGAGAATTGAGGGAATTGGGTCCGCAGGCGCTCCGTCCATACAGAGAGGGAGGGAAAACTTTGGTGGAGGAAAAGGCTGATGGCGAGCGCAGGCACGAGGACGAGGAAGAGGCGGTCTATGGGGGAGGTGAAGGTCGAATAGCCGAAGAAGGTCACAGCCAGGAACAGGCTGGCGGCGAGTCCGATGGTCAAACTGAAAAGAAGGCGGGGGAGTTTCATTGATTTTCCAAGCGGGCCGCCGCTACGCTTTATTCTTTCACCGCCACAATGATCTCGGAAACCATGTCGTAGCGGTGGAACTGCGGCATGATGTAAACGCCGTTCGCCCAACTTTTAATGCTTTGAATTAATTCCACCGCCAGTTCCACGCCGACCTTTGCCGCGCCCTCGCCTGCGGCTTCGATGCGCCTGCGGGCTTCGTCGGGGATGAAGATGCCCGGCACTTCATTGTGCAGGAAGTTTGCATGTTTGGTGCTAACCAGCGGGAGGATGCCTGCCAGAATGGGCTTGTCGAGTTTGCCGTGTTTCGCTTCGTACGCCTCGATGAGTTTGGGACCGTCGTCGGGACGGTAAATGGGCTGGGTGAGGAAGAAGTCCGCGCCTGCCTTGATTTTGCGATGGAGGTTCTTGATTTCGGCATCCACGTCCTGCGGGCAGAGGTTGAGCGCCGCACCGACGAAGAAATTTGTGGGCTGTCCGATGCTTGTGCCGGAATGATCCACACCCATATTGAAGCCCTGCTTGATGAGCTTGATCAAGCCCGACGGCACGAGGTCGTAGTTGTCGGTGGCTTCGGGATAATCGCCGATGGAGGTCGGGTCGCCCATCACGACGAAAACATTCCGCAGACCGATGGCATGCGCAGCAAGCAGGTCGCCCTGCACGCGCAGCAGGTTGCGCCCGCGTGTCGGGAAGTGGAGGGTGGTTTCCACGCCGATCTGACGCTGCACCACGTCGCACACCGCCCACGCGGACATTCTCATGCGCGCCATGGGACTGTCTGCCACGTTGATCACATCCGCGCCCGAGTCGTGCAGCAGCGATGCGCCCGCCAGCAGTTTGTGGGTCGAAAGCCCGCGCGGCGGATCCATCTCAACCGAGATGCAGAATTTTCCGCTGGCAAGTTTTTGGGCAAACTGCGTCGGCAGTTCGGCAGGCTCGGCGGAGATTTCATCCACCGGCAGGACGGTGATATCGGTAACAGGAATGGCGGGAGCGGAATCCAACACCTTTTTCATTGCAGCGATATGATGGGGCGTGGTGCCGCAGCAGCCGCCGACGATGTTCGCGCCCGCCTCGCGGAACGACAGCGCATACTCGCCGAAGTAATCTGCATCGGCGGGGTACATGATGCGTCCGCTCACCTGCTGGGGCCAGCCCGCATTCGGCTTCACCCAGAACTTTCCATTTGGCACAGTCTGCCGCATCTGCTTCAAGATCCGCAGCAGCTGCGAAGGTCCGCCGGAACAGTTGACCCCGATCACATCCGCGCCCGCCTCGGAAATTCTTCGCGCCACTTTGATCGGGTCATCGCCAAGCAAGGTGCGGTCGTCGCGGGTGAACGTCACCGAGGCGACAACGGGCAGGGAACAATTTTCCTTTGCCGCTGTGATCGCTTCCTTGATTTCGTACAAATCGGACATGGTTTCGATGACGATCAAATCCGCGCCCGCTTCCGCCAACGCCTTGATTTGCTCCGCAAACGCCTCACGCGCCTCCTCCAGCTTGACTCGGCCGTAGGGAGCGATTCTCACCCCCAGCGGACCCACGTCGCCCGCGATCAACACATCCTTGAACGACGCGGCAACGACCCGTTTGGCGAGTTCCACGCCCGCGCGGTTGATTTCCACGACATCGTCCTGCAAGCCGTGTTTGCTCAATTTGTAGCGGTTCGCGCCGAAGGTGTTGGTGATGATCAACTCCGCGCCCGCTTCGATGTATTCGCGGTGGATCTCCGCCACCGCCGCGGGGTCGGTCAGGTTCAATTCATCGAACGATTTGTCGAAGCCGACGCCGCGCGCGTGCAGCATGGTGCCCATTGCGCCATCGGCAAGGAGAGTCTTTTGGGAAAGTTTTTCAAGAAGGTTCATGGGTTCTCTTTCAGGATTCGGTACCGCGAGATTTATCTCGCACCGCAAGGAGCGCAAAATGAATTTTGCGGTACAGGTTTTTTGATCACGGTCAACACCGCGCCGCCGCGGATGATTTTGTGGATGACCTTTGCATCGGTGAACACGGTTTTATCGAAATCAAAGCGGGTGGTGACCACCACGTAATCGGGCGTTTCTGTCATCTGGTCCCTGCTCCACGAATACACCGCCAGGTCTTCCCGCGCAAAGATCGAGTACACGTGCCCGGGTCCCTCCACCCATACGGATGCCTCCTGCGGCGCGACGGCGTTCACATATTCCGCCGCTTCGCGGTAGGAGGTCAGCCAGTAATCGGTCTCGAACCGTCCCTGCACATTGCCCACACCGCCGATAAACGAGTTGTAATAAATGTACTCGTATGGATGCAGTGAGACGATTCCGATCAAGCCCGGCAGCAGCGAGAGCGCGACCAACGCGGCTTGCCATTTTACATTCTTTACCGCCTCAAATGCAACGCCTGCCATCAAAAAGATCGGCGGCAGGATGAAGAGCACCTGGCGGAAGTTATCGTACAACGCAACCCGCAAGCCGATAAATGCAAGCAGCGGGATGACAAACCACAGCAGCGAGATTTCGATCAGCCCCCGCCTCTTTTCCCAGCCCAAGCCTGCCACGACCCATCCAGCCAGGGACAACGCCCAGACTGGTTCGGTCAACTGAATGGCGAACAGGACGGGCAGGTAAGAACGCGGCAGGTCGGCAGCGGGGAACTTTGCGCCGTTGAACAGCACTTCCCCCAGCCAGGGATAGGAGGACATCTCCATCACGCTGCCATAAAATCGCAGAACGGGGTTCATCCACAAGTAGGGCCAGGAAATGTAAGTTGCCATCAGAGCAACAACAGCGTACATGCCGAGCGCGGGCAGGGTTTGTTTTCCTTTGGTGCGCAGCGTGTAATACGCGACCAGCAAGCCCGCGAACGGTCCGAGGATGCGGGTGGAAGTGGTGAAGCCCAGCAGGAGGGCGGGGAAAAAAACGGTAATTAGAGTAATTGGTAATTGGGGCTTGAGTTTATGCCAGGCGAAAAGGAGGAGGAAAGAGGAAAGCAGAAAGAAGATTGCGCGCGCTTGCAGAAAGAGGAGGAAGTAACGCTGGATGTACGTCTCTGCGGGGACCTGATGAATCTTGGAGGCGATAAAGGTGACGATGTTGGTGTTTCCATCCCACGCGGAATGCACCAGGCTGGCGATGTAGTTGTGAATCGCTTCGGTGAAGATAAAGGACGGGAAAACAGTCACAAGCCACCCCGTCGTCAGAAGCGCGAGGATTCGCCGGGAGCGTGGATTCGGTTCAGTGGGTGGATTCGGCTGGAGCGAGTCAAAGGCTCGGATTCCCAAAGATAAGGAAAGCAGAAAGAGGGAAAGGAAGGGTGTGTCTTTGGGGTTGATGAAAGCGTGCCCCCAGAAGACGGGCTGGGCAGCGAAAAGCAGGGTTGCGCCGAGGGCTGGGATTTGACTCAGCCAGCGTTTGGCAAGCGAGTGAAAAGCGAGGATGCCCGCAAACCAGGTGAGGAAATAGACAAGATGACGCAGGTCGGGCAGGCTGACGGGCAGGATCGCGCCGAGCGATTGTGAAAGCCATGCGGTGAGCATCACGTAGAAAGGACCGTAATACCCCAGGTCCTGCGGCAGGATTTCGACCACGCCCTGCTCGCGCCAGACAGCGTATGCTCTGATGGAAAGGTCGGCGTATTTTTGCAGCGAGCGGTCGTCCCAACTTTCGCCGTAGTGGTCGAAGGTGAGCAAGCCTGCGGCGAAAACACAGGCAAGGATGATGGCTGAAAAATATTTCTGCATGGATTCAGTCCGCAAGTTTCGCCAGCCATTGATCGGCAGATGCGATGAAGGGAGGTTGTTCTTTGTGTTTGGCGGTTGCGTACATCAGCCAGAGGACGATCAGCGGCGCGATGAGACGACCATAAGACCAGGGGAAGAAGTCGAAGGACGGCAGGACGAATTCGAGGAAATAAGCGGCTAGGAAAATCATCCAATGCGCGGGAGATTGGATGCGCTTGAGCAGGAGCAGAAAGGAAAGCGTGACGAAGATGCCGTGATGATCCCAAACGATGGGCGAGCCAAGCGTCATGAAGATGAACAAGGCAGGGGCGGCGTTGAGCAGGCGGTTCTCCTTCGAAAAGGATTGGGCGCGGACATTTTGCGTCACCGTGTAAAGCGCGGCGATAAGCAGGAGGAGCTTCGCGGCGAATGCCATGATGCGCGTTGGTTCGATTTGAATCCCAAAGAAGGGGTTGAGGAAGCGCAGGAAGGAATCAAAGGAGGTATCGTGGAAATTCGTGTCGGGGATTTGCGTGAGAAGAACAGCGTTGTTGACGTATTGGAAATAAGGCTCGACCCCGTTCACCGCAATGGGAAAAAGCCCGATGACGAGAAAAGCCGCTGCGAACCAGACCAGCCAGCGCCAGTTGAATTCCAGTAAAAAAGCCAGCACGATGACGACGGGGGAGGTTTTGAGGTGAACCGCAAGCGCAAGCGCCAATGCAGAGAGGAAGGTGTTTTTTGGGAAAGCGAGCAGGCTGAGGAGAATCAAGTCCATGACCAGCAGGTTGACCTGGATGAATCCCAGCGTCCGCATGAGAGGTGTGTTGACAAGGAGGAAGAGGAGGGTGATGATGACCGAAAGGCGGTGAGGGAAGTCGTAACGCTGAAGAACCTGAACAAGCAGAAAATAGAAAGCGGAAAGGGCGATGATGTTGACAAGCCATAAGACGATCATCACGCCCTGGTCGCCGAGCGGGACAATGAACTGAATCAGCGTTGCCCAGAGCGGGAGATAAAGGTAGGTGTCGGGAAGGGGCTGCCCGTTGGCGAGGGCGGTGGCGGCTTCGAGATAGTAATGATAGTCGCCGTAGCGGAAGCGTTCGCGCAGAATTTGCAGGTACACGAACATCACGAGGAAGAAACCAGCCGTGAGCCATACGTTGGCTTTGTTGATCTTTTCATTGGCGAGCAGGTACAGCAGAGCGCCCGCCAACAACCAGGTGAGGGCGGTCGAAGCGAGGGTGACGGCGAGATTGGAAAGGGGCCATTCCTGGATGAAGAGGTTGAGTCCCGCTGTGCCGTTGCGAAGGTAAATGACGGCAAGGCTGGCGATGACCAGCAGGGTCAACACAACCCAGGCGCGGAATGTATTTTGCAGGGCAATTTTCATGGGTTA
This sequence comes from Chloroflexota bacterium, assembly GCA_024434165.1. GTDB lineage: Bacteria > Chloroflexota > Anaerolineae > Anaerolineales > Villigracilaceae > Villigracilis. The sequence goes on from QMIW01000034.1 coordinate 25,067, forward strand.
TCCTGAAGCGTCTTATTATCCCTTAAAAACGCAAATTGAAGAACCAACGCAAGCAGGATGAGCGCAGGCGGCAGGAACGACCAGCTATAACGCGGAAAGTACCCGATGGGCTTCAACACGACGTAGACCGGCAGCATGCTGAGCAGGAACAGGCTGAGGCGCAAATCCAGTTTTTCAAAAATGCCTTTGCGATAAACCAGCGAGATTAACGCCGCAAGAAGCCCGAACAAAATGGGGAGCGTGATCAGAACAAGGTCCAGCGGGTTTCTTTGAATCTGATTCCGAAGGAACTCCTCGTCGCCGCCCACGATCACGCTTCCCAGACTCATCAACACAGACCAGAGCGAGGTCTGGTCGTTCATCTCGTGAGTCAACGTATAGCCGGGATGAAAACGGGAGTAGACGGATGCGATCAGGAGCGATGGGAGCGGAATCGCAATGAGGTAGGAAACCCAGCGCTTCCAATCGGACCTCAGCCAGTGAATGAAAGAACCCCAGGCTTGAGAGAACCCGCCGGCAAATGCAGGCGCAAGGAAGGTAATCGCCGTGAAAATGGCGCCTGCAAAGTTCAAGCGCAGCATTCCGGTGATGACGCCGGCGGCGAACATGGCGGCGAATTTACCCTCCTTTGCAAAGTACGCCGTCAGAAGCAGGGTCAAAATCGCCACCGGTTCGATCAGCCCGAAGCGGTAGAAGTACGTGAAACTGACCGGCAGCATGGTGAGAAGGAGGAACAAACCGGCGGCAGCGAACGCATTGCGTCTGGATAAGCCAAAATACGCCGCCAACTCTGCCATCAGGATGACGCTCAATACCGCGCTCCAGACATTCAGGAAAAACTGCGCGGCGAGCGACTGCCCAAACAGAACGTGCAATAAACCGATGACATACGGGAAAAGCACTTTGTACGCCCAGGGCGGGGATTGCAGCAGGAAAACGTCGCCTCCGACGTAGATGTTCCGCGCCAGCATTTGATATTCCAACGCATCCTGATATTGGGGCAGGATCGTCACGCTTTGCAAGTTGGGCACATCCAGCGGAAGGAACATCAGCAGAATGGGCAAACCAACAGAGAATAAGTATCCCTTGAACGAATAGGTTCTGGAACGAAGGACAAGATCCAGCAGTTTCACGATGGAAAGCCCGCCGACAGCAGCAATGATTAAAAGGTGGATGCGGGGTTTGTCGGCAATATTGGCGATGGAATACAGGACAAATCCCGTCAGCGCAAGATACAGGTCTGGAGAGTCCAGCCCGCCCGCACGCTGAAAGGCATACAACCCGTCGAACAGACTGTAAAGGACGACAGCCAGCAGGATCAGGGCAATCAGGTTTTGAATTGACTGCAGCCCGCCGGTGGGAAGGTCGAGCGTGGAGGAGGAAAGCCATATCTGCGGAAGGGCGGAGCGTGTGGAGCCGTCTGAACTGAGAATCAGAGGCTCGAAGCGCCCGTTCCCGTAACTCTCGAAGACAAGGACACCCTCCAACCAGGCTTTCCCAACGTAGGGTATCTCATCGGAGAGCCCTGCATCCAACTCGCCGGCAGATTTGGCGGTTGCAACATCCAGGACTTCCCCGGTTTTCATATCCGTCAATTCGATTTGCCGCCGGCTCGCCCCTTGAACCAGAATGACCAGCCGTTCGTCTTCATCCATCGAAATCGCGCCGCTGAATTTCAGCGCCATCCAGAAATCGTTTTTATTAAAGCCGTGACGATTAATGGATTCAACGGGCAGTTCATTGAACGAACGATAAGGGCGCTGCATCACCTGCGAAGGGGTCGGCGCGAGGAAGGATTCGTAGGTACGCTCCCATTTGCCGGAGACAAGCGCTTCTTCGCTGAAGTAGATGTGAACTCCCAATCCCGCCTGAGGGAGGAAAAAGGTCAGGGCGAGCCTGGCAGCCAGCAAAAGGGTGAGAAGAAGCGTCACCGCTTTTTTGGAAAGAAAATCCCGCCCGAAGAAAAAGGCAAAGGGCAGAAGCACAGTCGCGGTGATGAATTCAAAAGGCGTATTCCAGGGGAAACCGTCAATCAGCGAAGGGACGCGGGATGGAACGAGCAGGACGCCATAGCAGGATGCAAGAGCGAGGAATGCAAAACGGCGCGGGGACTTTGTCTCAAGATCTGCCTTGCGGGGTTTCTGAAAAAAGAACAGGACTTCGACGCCGATCAACCAGAGACAGGCGAAAAGCGCCCCGATGGCTTGCAGCGCCTCCACGCCGGGACTGCGAAGAAACAAAAACGCCGAAAGCAGAACGGGGACGGCAAGCGCGCCGAACTGCCCAACCCTGCCGCTCAAAACCGAACCGACACGGACTGCGTGAGACTTCAAGAAGAACGGGGCAGCCGCACAACCCATGCCGAGCAACATCACGGTTACTGCAAGCAAAGTAGTGGTACGCAGGTTTTGTGTCAGCGCGGCGGCAAGCGTCCATGCCCCTGCAAGGATGAGTTCAGCGCCGGCAAGGTAGAGGAAACGGGAAAGACGGGAGGCGGGATCGGAATACGGGATCATTAATGGCTCAGGCAGAACGAGATAGTATCTTGCGCTACATATCAAACTTAGAGTAGGTCCATTTCCACTTCGTCCAATCGTCGGTTAAGTAGTCGGTCGAAATAAATTTTACAAAAATACGCTCCCGGCGGCGTCCCCGCCGCCGAGGATGGCGGCATGAGCAGGAATTTGTTTTCTAAAAACTTATGACCGACTACTTAGACCGGCTTTTACCGGATTAAAAAGTACGTATTTTATTATTCGCTCAAGTTCTTTTTCGTCGCGCGCGAAATGGTCGTAACTTTCACGCTGCCAAAATGCGCCGGTCCTGCCTAAAACTCTGTTTGCGTGATTTGCAGAATTTCGCTTGATGTTGTGCATGATTTTTGTCAGGCTGTAATCCGCCGTATCCGAACTTGCATAAGGCGTCAAAACCACATGTCCATGATTGGGCATGATGCAATATGCCAACACATCAAACCAATCACCATTGTGGTAAAGAATCGAATCGGCGGCGATTTGGGCGATTCGATCATCCTTCAGCCAGAAGGGTCCAGTCCGGCTCTTGTGGAGAGCGTCATCCCATTTCCCGAAAAGTTTACGCTGTTCCCTGTCGCGCAAGAGCAGCCTCTCTTTTGGGTCTTCAACGGTCAGGAGTTTCTTTTCCACTTGCTCCGCCTCTGCGCGAAGCTGCTCCACAACATCCTTCGGAAGCGAGCCTGCTAAACGAAAATTGATCAGAAAAGTCGCTCCGCGCGGCTGGATGTGAGGCAGGTTTCGACGGTAGTATTCGCGGTAATTGAGATTGTTCATGGCAGTTCGTAGAGCGAGATAATATCTCGCTCCACCATTGCACAAAATACTACTTCGTGCTACTTCATCAACTGCTCGACTCTCGACTCGCCGACACTGTAATACTTCGCGTCCTTGTGATGCACGATGATCGCCGCGGTGGATTGTTCGGGAATCAATTGATACGCCGCGCTCAGGCTCATGCCGAGTTCGCTCGTGACAGCGGGCAGCAGCTCGAACACCTTCTTGTGGTCTTCGAGTTCGGGAATGGCGGGATAGCCCCACGAATAACGTTTGCCCTGTCCCTCCGGGATTCCCAATTCGCGGCGGATGTGTTCGTGCAGATAGTTCGCCGTCGCTTCGGCGGCTTGAACGGCGAGCCCGTGCGTGAAGTAGGCTTCGGTGTAATCGTTCGCGGCTTGCAGTTTGTCGAAGCGTTCGGTGGCTTCCTGCCCAACGGTCACAACCTGGAATGCGACCACATCCAATTTGCCCGAATCAACAGGGGCAAAATAATCGGACAGTGCAAGGTGTTCATCATACGGCTGGCGCGGGAAGGTCAAGCGCGTCAATTCATCAGGCGAGGCGGAGTTGACAGTTTCGGGGTCGTAAATGATCAAATCATCGCCATCCGACTGGCAGGGGAAGTAGCCGTACACGCCCTGCGGTTTAAGCCATTTCTCGCGCAAAGCGTCCCTGGTCATGCGCGCCAGACGTTCATCGAACTCGGCTTTGAGTTTTTCCCATTCTGCCCCGTGCGCGTTCTTTGCGCCCCACGACAGGCGGTACAACTCATTGAGGCTGAGGTGCTTCAGGACGATCTCCAGCGGCATGTCTTTGACGACGCGCTGTCCCCACTTCAGCGGATGGTTAATCGCCTCAGGCTGGACCTGGGAGCGGGTCCCCGTTTTGCGATGTTCCGGCACCTGGGAGGCGCGTCCCATCTCCGCCTCCGCTTCGCGGCGGATGCGGGCAAGCAGTTCTTCGCGCTTCTCCGGGACGATGAGTTGGTCCATCGTTTCGAGACCCTCAAAAGCGTCCTTGCAGTAGAAGACGCCAGGCTCGTGAATGTTGCCATCTTCGGCGAACAGGATTCTCCTGCCAAAGCGGCGGTTGATCGCCGCGCCGCCGACCAGCACAGGGAAGTCGAGTTCGCGGCGGTGCAGTTCATTGACGATGAGCGGCATCTGCTTGGAGGTCGAGACCAGAAGCGCGGAAAGCCCGATGGCAGTGGCATTGACCTCCACGGCTTTGGTGATGATCGTCTCGGCGGGGACCTGCTTGCCGAGATCAATCACGTCGTAGCCGTTGTTGGAGAGAATCGTCTTGACGAGATTCTTTCCGATGTCATGCACATCGCCATAGACGGTCGCCAGCACAACCAGACCTTTGCTGACACCCTCTTTCTTTTCAAGATAGTTTTCCAGATGCGCGACGGTTTTCTTCATCACCTCGGCGGATTGCAGCACGAACGGCAAAATCAATTCGCCTGCGCCAAACTTGTCACCCACCTCCTTCATGGCGGGGAGGAGGACGGTGTTGAGGATGGTGACGGCGATTTCGTGTTGCCGTGCCTTCACCCCAACCCTCTCCTGAGGGGAGAGGGAGTCGTCCCTCATCCCCGACCCCTCTCCCGAGGGGAGAGGGGATTCACCCTCATCCCCAACTCTTCCCCCATCGGGGGAAGGGAGCAAGCCCCCCTCTTCCGAGGGGAGAGGGGATTCACCCTCATCCCCAACTCTTCCCCCGACGGGGGAAGGGAGCGAGTCCCCCTCTCCAACGGGAGAGGGGTTAGGGGTGAGGGAGCGATTGATGATCTCATCAATATCCGCTTCCACGCCGTCTTTATGGCGGTGCAGGATTTTCCAGTGCAGGCGCTGTTCAGGGGTCATGCCTGCGGTGGGGTCTGCGACATTGGAGCCTGTGGAGATTTCCACATTTTCAAAGTGCTGGATGAAACGCTGCAATGCGTCTTCGCGGCGGTTGAAGATGAGGTCTTCGCACAGTTCGCGTTCTTCGGGGTCAATTTCGGCGTAGGGCTTGACGTGCGCGGCATTGACGATTGCCATATCCAAGCCCGCCTGCACACAGTGATAGAGCATGACGGAGTTGAGCGCGGGGCGCGCCTGCGGGGCGAGACCGAACGAGAGGTTGCTCACACCCAGCGAAGCCATCACGCCAGGCAGGTTTTGTTTGATCAGCCGAATGCCCTCGATGGTTTCCTTTGCGGAATCCACAAATTCGGGGTCGCCTGTGGCGAGGGTAAAGGTCAGGTCGTCGAAGACGAGGTCTTCGGGTTTGAGTCCGTGATCGTTGACGGCGATGTCATAGATGCGCTTCGCCACTTCCAGTTTGCGCTGGGCGGTCTTTGCCATGCCGCTTTCGTCAATGGTGAGACAGATCACCGCGGCGTTGTATTTTTTGGCAAGACCGAACACTTTATCGGCTTTCTCGCGTCCCGCTTCGAGATGCGTAGAGTTGATCAAACACCGCCCAGGCGCGGTCTGCAAAGCGATTTCGAGAACATCGGGTTCGGTGGTGTCAATCACGAGCGGAACATCCACGCCCATTTGCAATTTCTTGACCACCTTGCGCATCAGTTCGCCTTCGTCCGCGCGCTCGGTGACGGCGACGGAAATGTCGAGGGCATGCGCGCCGCCCGCCACCTGTTCGCGCGCGATGTCGAGGATGCCGTCGTAATCTTCTTCGAGCAGGAGCCGCTTGAACTTGCGCGATCCCTGCGCGTTGCAGCGCTCGCCGATGAGGGTGGGCGGAGGGTCCTGCCGCATGGCAATCGCCGACATGGCAGAGGCAAGCTGGGGCGTGGAGCGACGCGGGGCGTCGGTCATTGGTAATTGGTAATCGGAGAGTCGGTCAACAAGTAATTTGAGATGCGCTGGAGTCGTTCCGCAACAGCCGCCGACAACTCGCACATTATGTTTCGTCACGAACTCATACATGTCATTCGCGTACGGCTCGGGTTCGAGCGGGTACACGGCTTGACCATCCACGTTGAGCGGCAGACCCGCGTTGGGGATGCACGAAACGGGAAGCGTTGAATTTTCTCCCAGAAAACGAATCGGCTCGCGCATGTGTTCGGGTCCCGTCGAGCAGTTGAGACCGATGACGTCAATGCCCATGCCTTCGAGGATGGCAAGGGAGGCGTTGATGTCGGTGCCGAGTAACATACGTCCCGTCGTATCGAGCGTGACCTGAGCCTGGATCGGCAAATAAACATTCGTTTCGCTGAAGGCTTTATGAATGCCCGTGATGGCGGCTTTGACTTCGAGGATATCCTGCGAGGTTTCGATGAGCAGGACGTCCACGCCGCCTTTGATAAGACCGACCGCCTGTTCGCGGAACACATCCACCAATTCATCGTAGGCGATGTTCGAGAGTTCGGGGTCGTTGGTGGACGGCAGTTTGCCGCTTGGACCGATCGAACCTGCGACGAATCTTTCCCTCACCCCTAACCCCTCTCCCGCGGGGAGAGGGGGATTCTGGCTCCCTTCTCCCAATGGGAGAAGGGCTGGGGATGAGGGTGGTTGCGAGTACTCGTCGGCGAGTCGTCTTGCCAGGCGTGCGGCTGTTTCATTGATTTCAAGTACTCTATCTTGCAAGCCATATTCCTTCATCGTGATGCGGTTGGAGCGGAACGTGCAAGTCTCGATGACGTCCACGCCGACCTCGAGGAAGGAACGGTGGACTTTTTCCACGGCTTCGGGATACGAGATGACGAGGTAGTCGTTGCATCCGTTGTACTGTTCGCCGCCGAAATGCTCGGCGGTCAGGTTTTGCTGCTGCAGGCTGGTTCCCATCGCGCCATCGAAGATGAGGACTTTCTTTTCGAGGGCGTCGAGGTAACGGCGGTTGGTGTATTTGCGAGGGGTCATGTAATTTGTTTCCTTCTGAAATTTGAATTCACTACAGATAAATAATGTAGATGAATTGAATTATCTCGAATGTAAGACTAATTCTGCGATTTCCTGGACTCTCTCCCAGGAAATTCCATTTCTTTGTTCAATTGCCAAAGGATGGTCCGTTGGTTCAAGCTCAATGTATGGTCGCTCACCAACCGGGCGGGTATGAAGCATGGTTTTTAAATTAATCGTATCTGGATAGATTGGCAACGATGTGCTTAGCCATCCAAAATAGGGAGGTTCTTTTTCTCTTCCAACTGTATTCCATAGTTCAGAGACTCTTTTGTAACTACTGTCACTCAAAGAAATCCAAACAGACCAACTGAATACTTGCTCTGTACCAATGATGGGAATGTCAATGTTTCCAACTATGAAAAAATATTGGTTATCAATTTCACATTGGTCAGATGAAAGCAATGCTCGCTTGTTACGCTCGAATTCTGGAATTCCATACCAATATGCGGGAGCAGGAGACCCATAACTTAGAGGTAGTTCCTCATGATATTGACCACAAATACGACAAGTGTATCCTTTCATAATCAATTCCTGTTTTTCTTTCAATATTCAGAATTCCATTCCTTGCACATCTTCCAGCGCGGGATTCGGCAGGGCTAAAGCCCCGCCTCAGCACATGAAAGTCGAATGAATTCGACTCGCGTCCGCCAGCCCGAAGGGGCTTCCATGCACTGAGCAGGCGGCTCGTGCCCTGTGGGTTAGCCCTGCTCATTTCCTGCCCCGCAGCCAAATAATAAAATCCTGGTCGAACGTCGGCGCGCCAAGTTCCGTTAGTCTCTGCAAAACCGTCGAGCGATGATCGGTTCCGTGATTGACCAGATGCAGCAGAACGGTCCAGCGCGGGGCGGGGATGTTTTCCGCGTGCTGCGTCAATTCCTCCGCAGTCAAGGTATGGACGTACTCGGATAACTCTTTCGCCACGTTCTCGAAGGTCTCTCGCGCGGCGGCGCGGGTTGGATAATCTTCAAATTTCAGATGACCGACATCGGGCAGGTTTTTCAGCCCTGCCAGCCAGCGGCGATCCGTGCTGGCGAGATGCACCATCAGGTTGCGGATGGAGCCGCGCGAGTAGGCGTCGTCCGCGAGGAATTGTTCTTCGGTGATGTGATTGATCGAATCCCAGACGCGGCGGGCCATGTCAATGTGATATTCGATAAAGGTTTTGACGAGCTCGAGTTCCATCATTTTGCACCTTTGTGAATTGAAACTTCCGATAAACGTCAGTGCTTCTGCTACAAGGTGGTCTCGATACGAGCGGGAAAACGCCCGCTCTACTCGACCACCGCATTCCTTGAGCAATAAAAACGCCTCTCAGGGCGAGAGGCGACATGCGAAGCACATATCATCTCTCATCTCCCGGATGTACGGGCGATATACATCGCCCGACGATCCGCCGAAGTTGGCACCGTAATTGGTCGCGTGGCCTGCTGGTCGTTTGGTTGTGTGGTCGGTTGGCTACAAGACCACTTGACCATCAGATTGTTCGACGAACACCGGTTGCCGAGGCGTCACAGGGTCGGTCCCTCAGCCTCTCTGGATGAGCACAGATTTTCAAACTTTGGCGTTTTATATCATAGCAAAAAGCGTCTGTCAATCGAAAAAGCAAGCGGGCGGCGCTGCTCTTCACGCCCCGGCTTTTGTTGAGTACGCGCGTTAAATACAGGAAGCGACGATCATCCCGCGATGACCGTCACTTCCTCGATCGCAAGGTTTAGTAAATGTCGTGCACCGTGTTGTACACGTTGAACTTGCCGGTGGGGGTGACCAAGTCCTTGATGCGGGTGATCTCTTCCAGCGTTTCATCGTTGTAGATGACGATCTCACCGGTCTTGCCGGGCTGGTCGGCGCTGCCCCAAATGCTGACCCAGACCTCGGTGCCGTCTTCGTTGTACTCAAAGTGAACGGCACGGCCGTAATCGGCGGCTTCCCAGCATTTGTAGGTTTTGGTCGGGTCTTCCTTGGCAATGACGCAGATGGTGCGCTGGAGTTTTTCGTCTGAGTTCAGCACGAAGTCAACCCAGATCCATTTGCTCTTCGGGTGCGTTTTGATGAAGAGGCTGCCCGCGCCGGGGAGTTCGATGTTGCGAACGACTTTCCACGCGCTGTCGGGGTGACCTTCGGGGTCGGTGCCGATGGCGATCATCGAGTTGGCGCTCAGGTGTGGTGTGCTCCACACGGGACCGAATTCGGGATCAATCCAGTTCGCGCCGCGTCCGGGATGCGGGACATCGGGCGTGTCCACCAGGGCAATCAACGCCTCGTTTTCGGCATCCACCACTGCGATCTTGTTGGATTTGTTCGCCGCCACGAGGAAGTAACGTTTGGTGGCATCCCAGCCGCCGTCATGCAGGTACAGGGCGGAGCTAATCATCTTGATGGTCGGGTTCATCGGGTCGGTGTAATTGACCAGCCACACCTGCCCGGTCTCCTTCACGTTAACGATCCATTCCGGCTCGAATTCGGAGGCGACGATTGCCGCCACGCGCGGATCGCCGACATAGGTGTTGGTGTCCGCTGTGTAACCGCGCACGCTGACCACTTTGAAGGGTTCGAGAGTCTGACCGTCGAGAATGGTGAAGTGCGAGGGCCAGTAACAGCCGACGATGGCATATTTATCGGTGAAGTCACCCAGTTCGCCTTCGTATTTGCTCACTTCCACCGAGCGGGCGTCGTAACAGGTTTGCACTTCGGCGACTTTGGCGGGGGTTTCCATCCACAGATCCACCAGGGCGAGTTTGCCGTCGCGTCCGATCACATAAACGTACCGCCCCGTCGCGGAGAAACGCGAGATATGCACCGCGTAGCCGGTATCCACCTTGGCGACGACCTCGTAGGTATCGCCATCAATGATGGCGACCTGTCCCGCATCGCGCAGGGTGACGGAGAAGAAGTTCTCCCAATTGCGTGTGGTTTGCGGCTCGGTGGGACGGTCTTCCGGTTCCACGAACACTTTCCACGTGGCTTTCATTTGTTCGAGCGACATCTCCGGCGGAGCAGGCGGTTCGTTTTGCAGGTACTTCGCCATGATATCGGTCTGTTCCTGCGTGAAGAAGCCCTGCTTGCCCCAATCGGGCATGCCCTTGGGGGTGCCGTTGAAAATGATCGAAGAGAGTGCCAACGTTCCCTTTTGCAGGGTCAGGTCCGGGGTCAGGGCGGGACCCGTGGCGCCGTTTCGCATGGTTCCATGGCAGCCCGCGCAGCGTTCAAAGAAGGTCTGCTTTGCCCAAGCGAAGTCTTCTTCGCTGAGGGAAATGTCCGCAGTGGAGGTATCCACGCTCACTTCGGCATCCGCCATGATGGACTCGCCGCCGGGCAGGGTGGAGAGGTAACCAACGATCATGTTGATTTCATCTTCTGTGAGCGTTTCCGTGAGGGTGGCGGGCATCAAACCAGGCTGGCACATGCCAGTGGGACAGTTTTGCGCGATGAACGCCTCCGGATCAACGACTGATTCGAAGATGTATTCCTGGGCGGTTTTTGCCTTCCCCGTATAGGCGCTGTCCACCAAGTGGGTTTCCGCGACTGTGGAAATGCTGGAAAGGTCGGGACCGATCGTCCCAACCGCACCGGGGATTCCTGGCACGGCATGGCACGCGCCACAACCGCCCTTGGTGAAGGCATCCACCACTGCTTGCGGTTCCAGTGTAACCTGCTCCACTTCGAGCGGCTCTGCCGCAGGGGCACATGCCCACAATAGCATAATCAAGCCCCAAAATAACAGGGCTAAGCTAAACTTATTTCTCATAAAAAAACCTTTCTTGTGATGTTTCGCGCAAATATACAAAAGAAACGGGGTTATCTCCGTGATAAAAGTCACATGCAATTTTGAAAACTGGTGATGTGCAACATGTGCAAGTGGAATGAAACACGAACACATCCCCGTGCCGATTTCTCTCACTCCATGGGGCGGGTGGCAAACGTATTGCGAAACGGTTTGGAATATGCTACACTGACAATTAAGTTTTTCTTTATTCGATAATGAAAACCGTCACCCCGGTCAACTCGTTCGATAAGATCAAACTGCTGGCGGATTCGCGCCGCATGGATATTTTGCGCCTGCTGATGGCTTCCCCCGCCACACTCACGCTTCTCGCGCGGACCTTGAAGCAGTCCCCCGCCTGGGTGCGTCACCACATCCTTGCGCTTGAGTCTGCCGGTCTGGTCGAGATGAGTGAAACGCGTCGAACCGGCAAGGTGACGGAAAAGTTCTACCACGCCAAAGGAGACGCCTTCCTTTTGCAGGAAATCATTCTGCCGAAGAGCAGGCACCCTTCGGTCATCTTCTCCGGCAGCCACGATCTTGCCCTCGAAGAAATCGCAGACCGCCTCGCCAAACACCTCAACCTGCTCAGCCTGCCCGTCGGCTCGCTGGATGGATTGGTGAACCTGCGGCAGGGATTGTGCCAGATCAGCGGCTCGCACCTCCTCGATGAAAACGGCGAATACAACACCCCCTTCGTTAAACATTTCTTCCCCGACCGCAAGGTGGAAATCGTCACTCTCGCACACCGCACGCAGGGTCTCATCCTGGCGGCGGGAAATAAAAAGGGGATAAAAAAACTCGCGGACCTGGCGCGTTCCGAGGTCCGCTTTGTGAACCGCAACCCCGGCTCGGGCACGCGCCTCTGGCTGGATGCGGAACTCCGCAGGCAAAACATCCCCGCAGGGCACATCAATGGGTATGACAAATCGGTAAAGACCCACAGCGAAGCCGCCGCCCTGATCGAGACCGGCAAAGCGGATGCCTCGCTTGGTCTGCAAGCCGCCGCGCACCGGCACGGGTTGGATTTCATTCCGCTGTTCGAGGAACGCTACGACCTCGTCCTGCCGCGCGAGCAGGAGAAGATTCTCAACCCGCTGTTGGATTTCATCCAGAGCGCGGATTTCCGCGTCATGCTTGGGTCGCTGACCGGCTATAACGCCCGTCACAGCGGCGAACAGGTGGGCTTGTAGTTCCGCATAATTTATTTTTTGTGTCTTTCAATTAAGTTAAAACTTAATTGAGATAAAAAATTCATTTTAAGAATAAACTCATGAAGCAAATAAAACACAATCTCCCGTTATCGCTTCTGTTGCCAGCAGCCCTGGCGTTAGCCGCCTGCGGGTTGCCCGCCCCCACAGAGGCTGCTGTTGCCAAAGCGCCTGAGAGCCCAACCATCCTCCTAGCCACCACCACCTCCACGCAGGATTCCGGTTTGCTCGATGTGCTCGTCCCCATGTTCGAGGAACAGAGCGGCTATACGGTGCAGACCATCGCCGTCGGTTCGGGCGAAGCGATGAAGATGGGCGAAGAAGGCAATGCGGATGTCCTGCTCGTCCATGCGCCCGCCTCTGAGAAAGATTTCATGGCGGCTGGCAACGGCACAGACCGCTTCCTCGTCATGCACAACGACTTCATCATCGTCGGTCCCGCCGCTGATCCGGCTGGCATCAAAGGCATGACCTCCGCGGCGGATGCGTTCAAAGCCATCTTTGAAGCAGGCGCTCCGTTTATCACCCGCGGCGACGACTCCGGCACGCATAAAAAGGAACTGGCGCTCTGGAAAGCCGCCGAACTCGACCCTGCCGGTCAGGCATGGTACATTGAGACCGGTCAGGGTATGGGCGCTTCCATGACCGTCGCCTCGGAAAAGGAAGCCTGCATCCTCACCGACCGCGCCACCTATCTCGCCAACAAGGATAACTATCAACTCGAAATTTTGGTGGAAGGCGATACGAACTTGTTGAATGTGTATCACGTCATCACGGTCAACCCTGAAAAATGGCCCGATGTCAACTACGAAGGCGCGCTCGCCTTCGCCAACTTCATGATTGACCCCGAGACGCAGAAAGTCATCGGCAAATACGGCAAAGATAAATTCGGTCAGCCGCTCTTCTTCCCCGATGCCGATAAGACCGACGCCGATCTCGGCTTGGATTAGAACCATTTTGCCGGGGCGGGGTCATCCCGCCCCTTTTCACATGACGCTGGAAATCTTCCAAATCACCGTCCTTTCCCTGCAAATCTCAGCCCTGGCAACCGGCTTGAGTTTGGTCATTGGGCTGCCGTTCGGCACACTGCTTGCACTGGGCAGGTTCCCCGGGCGCTCGTTCTTATTGAGCGTCGTCAACACCGGCATGGGACTGCCGCCCGTCGTTGTCGGCTTGTTCGTGGCGATGATGCTGTGGCGTTCCGGTCCGTTGGGGGATTTGCGGCTGATCTACACCCCCGCCGCCATCGTCATTGCGCAGGTGGTGATTTCCTTCCCCGTGGTCACCGGTCTCACCGCCGCCGCGCTTCAAGCCCTGGACCCGAGACTGCGCCTGCAACTCTACGGCTTGGGAGCAACCCGAATGCAGATGATTTGGATGCTGTGGCGCGAGGCGCGCCTGCCCCTGCTGGCGGCGTTGATGGCGGGCTTCGGCTCGGTCATCTCAGAGGTGGGCGCATCCATGATGGTGGGAGGCAACATCCGCCACCAGACGCGCGTGCTGACGACCGCCATCGTCCTCGAAACCAGCAAGGGGCAATTCGATAACGCCATTGGGCTTGCCATCCTGCTGCTTGCCATCACCTTCCTTGTCAACTGGGCGCTGACGTGGATTCAGCAAAGGGGCGCGCGCAAATGAAGCCGCTGGTCGAGATCCGCGACCTGCTGGTGAGACGCGGCGAACACCCCGCTTTACTGCTTGAGCGTCTGACGATCCAACACGGCGAGGTGCTGGCGGTCGTCGGACCGAACGGCGCGGGCAAAAGCACCCTGCTGTTGACGCTGGCTCGTCTGCTCAAGCCTGAGCGTGGAGAAATTCAATTCAACGGTCAACAGGCGCGGGCGGAGTCGGATGCGGTCTATCGCCGCCGCATCGCGCTCGTGATGCAGGATCCGCTTTTGTTCGATATGTCCGTCTTCGACAACGTCGCAGCCGGTTTGAGGTTTCGGGGAATGTCAAAAAATGAAGTGCAGAGCAAAGTCCCGCTCTGGCTGGAAAGGCTGGGCGTGGGGCATCTTGCAAAGCGCAAGGCAGACCAACTCTCCGGCGGGGAGGCGCAGCGCGTCAGCCTGGCGCGGGCGCTGGCGCTCGAACCGCAGCTGCTCCTGCTCGATGAACCGTTCTCCGCGCTCGACCCGCCTACCCGCAGCAGCCTGCTCGAAGACCTGGGTGCGCTGCTGAAGGAGACCGGCACCACCACCGTTTTTGTGACGCACGACCTGCCCGAAGCCGCGCAACTCGCGGGGCGCATCGCGGTCATCATCGGCAGTCGTCTGCATCAGATTGGCAAACCGGAAGAGGTCTTCGCTTCCCCCGCCGATAATGATGTGGCGCGGTTCGTGAATTATAGGAGGGGTGGACGGCGGTAAATGATATGGAGCGGGATGCCTCCGCTTCACAAGCCGCCGCGACCAGGCACTCTCCCAATTTAACGGCATACACCGCGTTCGCACGCGGTGCAGCCAATAGACCAACTCAGAGGGAGGAGAGAGAGTTTGGAGGAGCAACTTGCGGTTGCTCGATTACACCATATCCATGTCAGGGTTCGTGCCGCACAGGGCGCAAGCCGGCTTATCCGTCAGGTTACATTCGAGCGAATGGGAACAGCGGCGCGCAGTCACTCGTGGAGGCTGGTCCGGCAGATGCTCGGCAGGATAAACCACCTCGGTTTCGATGGCGATTTCCTGCCCCAGAAGTTCGCAGTATTTCACTTTCTCAACCTGCCAAACTTTCTTCGTCATGTCTGCCTCCCGCCGCAATCCAGCGGCACTTTCTGACTCTGACGCTCCAAAGTGTACGGGAAAAACGCCTGCCACACCAGTGACAGGCGTCATAAACCCGCATGACGAACCGCCTATTTAGGATGTGATAAGTCTTTATTTTCTTGCAAAGATGTAAAGACTTCCGTTATCGCTGGCAAGATAGACTTCCCCGGCTTCATCCTCGCCGAAGGATGTGATCGTCCCCCCCGCTTCAAACAGGACCCGGGACTGCCACTGACCATTTGAGCGAATCAACCCCCAAATGATCCCCGAACAATAATCGCCATAGAGATAAACTCCGTTCCACTCCGGCATCGAGCCGCGATAGACGTACCCGCCCGTGACCGAACACCCAAACTCGTGGCTGTATTCCGCTACAGGCAAGGTCAGGCTTGGGTCGGGATCGCCGTCGTACCCGCGCGAGCCTTCCATGATGCTCCAGCCGAAATTGACGCCGCCCGGCGAGCCGGCTGGCAGGAGGTCAATTTCTTCCAGGGCGTTCTGCCCCACGTCGCCGATCCACAGGTCGCCGGTGGCTCTGTCGAACGAGATGCGCCAGGGGTTGCGCAAGCCATACGCCCAGACTTCATTGCCGAAAGGGTTATCGGCTGGAATGGCATACGGGTCGCCGTTGTTTACGTCAATCCGCAGAATCTTGCCGAGCAGGGAGCGGGTGTTCTGACCGTTCTTGAAGGGGTCCCCCGCCGCGCCGCCGTCGCCCAAGCCGAGGTAAAGATAGCCGTCCGGTCCAAAGACCACTGCCCCGCCGTTGTGATTTGGGAAAGGCTGGTCAACGATCAACAAGACCTTTTCGCTGTTCGGGTCGGCGGTATCCCCGTTCGCCTGGAAACGCGAGATGCGCGTGTGTCCGCCGCTGCCGGTGTAATTGACGTAGAAAAAGCCGTTCCGTTCGAAATCGGGATGAAACGCCAGACCCAGCAGCCCCATTTCATTGCTCGTATCGTTCACGCGGTCGTCAATGTTGAGGAAGGGCTGCGGGAGGAGCGTACCGTCCTTGAAGATGCGAATCGCGCCGTATTTCTCGATGACGAACAGCCTGCCCGAGCCGTCGCGCGCGGACTGTATGTCCACGGGGCGGGTGAGTCCGCTGGCGATGAGCCGCCATTCGTAATCATCGGGGTTGGGGAACTGACTCGCGCCAACGGTGGGAGTCGCTGTCGGCGGCGGGGTGGCGGTATCCGGCGGAGGCGGGGATTCGGTCCGGGTCGCCGGAACAGCCGTCGGCGGAGAAGGAAGCGCAGCCGTCGGTGTGATCGTGTCCGAAAATCCCCCGCAGGCGAGAAGCGCCGGCAGGGTCAGAAAAATCAAAACCCGTTTCATCATTCCTTGACTTCGGTGGTCTCGCCATCTATCACGTCGTCCTGCGAACCGCCCGGTTTGGTGTTGGCAGCCAGCGCCTTCATGTGCTCGGCAACCACCTCCGGCGGGCAGAGTTCGGTGAAAACATAGGAGCCCAGCCAGAGCAGAGCGGCGTCGTCCACCGCGCCGATGATGGGGAGCGACACCGCGTCAATGGGCGAGATCAAGTACACGAGCGTGCCGATTGGAATCAGTTTGGCAAAGATATTTACGCGAGGATCGCCCATCAGCCGGAGGATGAGTTTGAGCTGGTTGAGGATGTTTCGCACCACGCCGCCCTGCTGGGTGACGATGATCTCGGATGGTTTTTTCTCGGTCATAAGTATCTCCTTCGATTTGGTCTGTTCATTATATTCGGAATTGCCTGTGGAATAATTTCTCGCATCGAAAATTAAGGGAGGGGATTCACACATCCATATACGAAACCGGAGTAAACAGGGTGCATTTGCGCGCAGCGATGAATGTCACCCCTCAAATCCGACAATCGTTTGCAACTTCCGGCGGCGTTCCGCATCCAATCAACGACATCAAATTGGAGGATCTACTCATGGAAATGATCATTGACTTCCCCGGCGGCTTGAAGGTGGACGCGCATTTTCGAGGGCACACGTTCAAGACCGACCAGCCGCCCGCCGATACCGCGCCGATGCCGTTCGAACTGTTCCTGGCTTCCATAGGCACCTGCGCCGGAATCTATGTGCTGGGCTTCTGCCGCCAGCGCAGTCTGCCCACGGAGGGCATCCGCATCGTTCAGCGCAACCACCCGAATCCGGCAACCGGGTTGATGGACCTGATCGAACTCGAAATCCAGGTCCCGCCCACCTTCCCCGAACAATATCACGCCGCGCTCGTGCGCTCCGCCGAGTTGTGCAAGGTGAAAAAGACGCTGGAAAACCCGCCCGCCTTCGATGTGAAGACGAAAGTGGTGGAAACCGCTTGAGCAAACGACGGTCATCTTGAAGATGACCGTCGTTTTTTAGTACAATGACGTCATGCCCTACCTGATTGACGGCCATAACCTGATTCCCAAACTGGGGCTGCGACTCGACAACCCCGACGATGAAATGGAACTGGTGCGCCTCCTTCAGGACTTTGTGCGGGTCAGACGCCAGCAGGTCGAAGTCTACTTTGACGGCGCTCCAGCGGGCGCGGCTGGGAGCCGCAAACTGGGAACCGTAAAAGCGCATTTCATCCCCCTCACACGGACGGCTGATTCCGCCATTCGTACGCGGTTGAACAACATGGGCAAAGCGGCAAAGAACTGGACGGTGGTTTCATCCGACCGGGAGGTGCAGGGAGCGGCAAAGGTCAACGGAGCGGCGGCGCTTTCCGCCGAGGAGTTTGTGAAACTTCTGCGAGCGGCGCTGGCTTCCACGTCGAAAACCGGGGCGGACGAGAAACGCATCTCTCCCAAAGAAGTGGATGAATGGCTGAAAATCTTCGGGGGAAAAGAGTAGTACTTTTGTCTTATATGTTTTTAATGCAATTTGGACAAATAAGGTGTATATTGTCAGTAACGACACCTGCCCTCCCTTTTACTGGTATTTTGGTGTCTCCCGCCGCCCTGACCAACATGTCCCCCCCATGCTGGCAGGCGGCGGATCCTTTTAAGTGCATGAATTTGCCCGCCTTGTGCGGCAGGGGGAACATCGCCTACGAACGGAGTGCAGCGCAAAGTTATCGGCGATCTGCGTCGTACCACTTCGTGACACTTTCCCCGGCGCAGGGAGCAAACTGCCTGACATGTTTTGCGTGCGCACACAGACGGTGTGCAGCAACACCACAGACCAAAAAGGCTATAATTTATTTGTGAATACCATCCACACCTTCGTCCCCGCCCGCGGTCATGAATATCCCGACCACCCCGAACGCCCGGGCAGGCTGACCCTGCTCGAGCCGCGGCTGGATTCGTTCGGGACGGAACGCATCGAAGCAACCCGCGCGAGGGAGGAGGAGATTGCGCGAGTGCATTCGCCAGAGATGATTCGCGCCATCGAGGAGGTATGCCGGCAGGGGGCGGAAATCATTGATTACGCGCCCACCTACGTGACCGAAACTTCCTATGAAGACGCCCTGCTCGCCGCGGGCGGCGTCATCGCCTGCACGCGGGCGGTGTTGAACGGCGAGGCGGGGAACGGGTTTGCCATCGTCCGCCCGCCGGGACATCACGCCGAACCGCACCGCGCCATGGGTTTTTGCATCTTCAACAACATCGCCGTCGCCGCGCTGGACGCGCTGGCGCATGGCATGAAACGGGTGATGGTCATTGACTACGATGCGCATCACGGCAATGGCACGCAGGCGGCATTCATGGACAATGAACGCGCGGGGTTCGTTTCCACACACCAGTGGGGGATTTATCCCGGCACCGGCTGGATCAACGAAGCGCCGCACGCGAAGAAACGCATTGCCAATGTGCCGCTCCACGCTTTTGCGGGCGACGCCACCCTTGCGCGCATCGCCGATGAAATCTTCCAGCCGATGGTGGAGGCGTTCCGCCCGGAGGTGCTCCTGATCTCGGCGGGGTTCGACGCCCACTGGAACGACCCCATCACCTCGCTGGGGCTTTCCACGCAGGGATTTTTCGACATCTCCAGAAAACTGGTCGGGCTTGCCGAGGAATACTGCAACGGGAAGATCGTCTTCGTATTGGAAGGCGGCTACGACCCGGAGAACGTCGCCAACGGGGCGGCGGCGGTTTTCGGCGCATTGACCAACTCCCCGGTCCGAAATGATGCGAACGATCTTTCGCCATACCCGGAGCCGGATCATGAGCCGCGCATCGAAGAAATCCGCAGGTGGCATGGATTCGCATCGTAGGACGCCGGTACCCTACATGCCGTTTCGGTTCTGTTGTACACTCATCGAGATAACCACCAAGGAGTAATAGATGCAAAGAAGAAGCAAAGGCTTTGTGCAATTGGAGTGGGTTTGCCCAAACTGCGACGGGCGCAATCCCGGTCCGGCAAAGACCTGCCAGCAATGCGGCGCGCCCCAGCCGGAGAATGTCCAGTTTCAGCGCGCGGCGGATGAAAAACTGATCACCGACGAAAAGGCAAAAGCGGCGGCAAGCGCGGGGGCAGATATCCACTGCGGGTTTTGCGGCACGCGCAACCCGGCGGCGGCGGCGACCTGTTCGCAGTGCGGCGCGGATTTGAAGGAAGGCAAGGCGCGGCAGGCGGGACGAGCGTTGGAAGCGCCTCCGACTCCGCCGAAAGTTGTGAAGTGTACCAATTGCGGTTTTGAGAACCCGGGAGCGGCTTCGACTTGCTCGCAATGCGGCGCGCCCCTGCCCAAAGCGGTTTCGCCGCAACCCGCGCCTGTGAAGACGGGCGCCGCCCCCTCTGCCAAGCCAAAATCAAAGGGACTCAACTGGCTGGTGTTCGGCGGCATTGGCGCATTTCTGGTCGTGTGTTGTGTGGCGCTCCTTTTCCTGTTCGTGCTCCCCTCCCGCACTGTGGAAGGGACGGTCGCCAGCGTCTACTGGCAGACGTCCGTCCCGGTGCAGGAGGTTCAACCGGTCAATTACACAAACGAGCGCGGCAGCCCGCCTTCGGATGCGTACAACGTGTCCTGCCGCACCGAGAGCCAGGAAATCTGCGAGGAGAAAACGATTGACCGCGGCAACGGGTATGCCGAGGTGGTGCAGGAGTGCCGCACGGAGACCGAGCAATATTGCAGTTACACCGTGGATGAATGGAAGACCATCCAGACCTACGACTTGAGCGGCGATGACCTGTATCCCGTCTATGCCGAGCCGACGATTTTTGCGGACCAGCGGGTGGGCACGGCTTCGCAAACCCTGAACGTGTATTTCGATACCGCGGACGGACAGATCACCTATTCGCCGGGTTCTGTGGATGAGTTTCAGCAGTTCCAGATCGGCAGTACGTGGACGTTGAAATTGAACGCGCTGGGCGGGGTGGTAGGCGTGGAGAGATAGAAATAAGTGACGAGCAAAGAGAAACTCCCGGCTGGTTCGGGAGTTTTCTGTTGTCACACATAAACTACCCGAGTTGCTACCTTCCAATAGATTTTCTAGGTTCCCCGCCAAAAGCCCTCACCCTGCCCTCTCCCATCGGGAGAGGGGGAAGTCATCCCGGAAGATATAACCTTGTTTGGGGTGAGGGAAGCCTCTTAATATTCCTCATCACGGGCTGATAATCGGGGAAGACGTCGCTCACGGCGGGGTTATTCAAGCGCTTGACCAGAATCTCGGACAGCACATCGCGGTAATCGGTGGTGGCGGCGAGGTCGCCAGGCGCAATGAGTTGACCTTCCTCCAAGCCGGGCCACTGCCCGTGGACTTTGCCGCCGTCCACGCTGCCGCCGAGGACCATCATCATGCTGCCGTGACCGTGATCCGTGCCGAGGCTGCCGTTTTCGTAAGCCCGCCGCCCAAACTCAGACATGGTGACAGCGGTGAGTTTGTTCATGTGGTCTGCCATATCGGCATGGAAGGCGGCGAGACCTTCGGCGAGGTCTTTCATCAGGTTCGGCATCAGTCCGGTCGTCGAGCCTTGCGTGAAGTGCGTGTCCCAGCCGCCGAGGTCAATGGCAGAGACTTCGAGCCCCACTTCGGCTTTGATGAGCATGGCGGTTTGTTTGAGTGCGAGACCGAATTCGGTATCGGGATATTGGAGATTAGCGGGTTGATAATTGGCGGGGTCGAGTTTTTGGAGGGTATCCATGATGGACAGGGTATCTTGTCCGAGTTCATCTCCTTGATAGATGTAATCGAGCGCGGCGCGCATTTGCTGGAGGGCGCGCTGGTCGCCGCCGAGATGGAAGTCTGCGATGGAGCGCAGGGCAGAGACGGGGACCGAGCCGCTCAAACTGCGCTGCGGGCGGGTGCCCATGCCCACGGCTCGCAATGGCGATGAGTTGCCGGTGTTCAAGGTGGCGAGGTGACGTCCGATCCAACCCGAGGCGGGACCGCGCTCATCATCCACGCCGCGCTCCATGAGTTCCATCGCCTTGAAGTGGCTGCGTGATTCGTCCGGTGCGCCGCAGGCATGGATGATGGCGAGCTGCTGGCTTTGCCAGGCTTCGAGCAGGGGACTCAAATTTGGATGAAAGCCAAAGAAGCCGTCCAAGTCTACGGTTCTTTCTTCTTTCATCTTTCTTAAATCATCAGGTCTTGCAATTCCCAACGTCGGGCGCAGTTGATAGTAGGCTTCTTCGCCGTGCGGCACGACCATGTTGAGCACGTCCGCTGCGCCGCGCAGGAAGACGACCACGAGCGTGTCGCCGCGGGGGGCGGTGTTCTTGGGCGCGAAGGAGAGGCGCGGCATCCAGGTCTTGGTTGGGATTTGGTGAAGCATGGGTAAGGTTTCTAGCATAAGGTCTCCGATTCGCCCTCATCCCCAACCCTTCCCCCGAAGGGGAAGGGAGTCCCCCCTCCCAAAGGGAGAGGGGTAGGGTGAGGGAAAGTTATCTCCACTGAAATGCAGGGGACGCGATGAGACTCGCGGCGATGATTTGCAGGGTCTCTTCCTCGGTGGCGCCCGCTGAATGGACAGTATCAAGCATCCCGTCGCGGGTGAGGCGGTCTAACGGCGCGCCCAAAAGCAATGAGGCGAGGGAATCCACATCAGTGTGTAAACTGCCGCTAGAGACGACATCCAATAAAGCATTGAGGTTGTGAGTGGTCTTCGGAATTTCGTTGCGGATCAATTCAAATGCGAACTGCCAGCGCGGCATGAGGCTGCCCTGCCAGGCGTCGCTTGTGTCGGGATAGCCATCAGGAGTGGGCAGGTTGAAAGCGAGCTGCCCCATTTGCGAGAGATGCTCCTGCAATGCCGCGCCATCGGTTTCGGCGTTGAGCATGCGCAGCGCGGAAAGCACGAAGTTGAGCGGGCGTTTGTATTTGGGCTGTGCGAGAGCAAGACCATCGAACAGGATGACGCGCAGCACAGATTTGATGTCGCCCTGGGTGGAAAGAAATGTTTGTGCAGCTTTCTCGATAATTTCCTGCGGCGGGTCATCGGCGATGAAGCGGCGCGCGAGTTTGGTGGAAATAAATTTCGCGGTGGATGGATGCGATGCGAGGTATTCGATGACTTGCTCCGCTTCACGCTGACCCGATTCCTGAATCGCGAGACCCAGAACCTTTTTCCCGCCGGGTTCGTGCTGATCTTCCTTGAAGACGAAATCGCCCAGCCAAAAATGTTCCTTGACCGACCAGCCCGTGAGACAACGCGCGAGCTGCATGACGTCGTTTTGAGTATAGCCGCCGTCTACGCCGAGGGTGTGGAGTTCCATCAGTTCGCGGGCGTAATTTTCGTTGGGCGTACCTTTGACGTTGACTTGATTGTCGAGATAGACCAACATGGCAGGTGAATGCGCGGACGCCCAGACGAGGTCGCGGAAATTTCCGAGCGCATGCTTGCGAATCACTTCGCGGTCATCCACAGGCTTGAGATAGAAGCATGGTTCTTTCTCGATGAAGATGTTGAAGTGGTCGCTCCAGAAATCCACCATCACTTCGTAGAGTTGGCGCTTGCTGTAGTGCTGCCGCAGGAAGGCGGCTTGACGCAGTTCGTTGATGGGACGCTGGCGGTCGTAACCGTCGAAGAGTTGGTTGGTGACGGCTTCGATCTCGTTGGCTGCCATGGTTAAAGTGTTGAAGGTTGAAAGTTGAAGGTCTAAAGTTAGGTCGTTGATGGTTTCGTAGTCGAGTTGTTCTTCGATGTAATTTGCCAAGCCGATCTCTGCCAGGCGGGCGCGTTCCGCCACTCTCGCGCCGAAGGTGATGCGGTTGAGCGCGGTGAAGTCTGCGGCGCTGAGCGGACTCCACGGCACGGCGGGCAGGTCGTCCGTGAGTCGCCGCAGGGCGGGGGCGCAGGCGTTGAGCGCGGCGCTGCCGGAGAGGAGGGCGGTGAGTTTGAGGAAGTCTCTACGGGATAAGGTCATGGTGAATAGGGAATTGTGAATAGTGAATGGTAAATAGTGATTAGTTGAACCGCTACCCTCATACTGAGGGCTTAGCACGCGAAGGTCGCAAAGAAAACTTTTTTATCCTGGCGTTCTTGGCGCTCTTCGCGGTTAATTTATGCCTGGGTTGGCAACGGATTTGCAGAGGGTTGAGTCTTTTCGCGGGGTGACCAATTGAGCAAGGCGAAACCTGTCGCACCAAAAGAAATCAGGATGATGGGAATCCACACGAAGAGCCAGCCGATGAGCGGGAAGAAGGCGGCGAGTTCGAGGATGACGGCGCCGCGAATGAATCCATTCAGCGGGGTGACGTTGCTGTGCCTGGAGAGTCTCGCGCCGAGGTGGGCGGCAATGCCCGCCGAGCCGATGGTGGAGATGGCGAGTGATGCGCCAAGCAAAATCCAGCCGATGAATTTGGCGGGTCCGAAGGGCAGGGCAAGCAGGATGATGATGGGAATGGTCGCAGCGATGACGAGGATGAGACCCAGCCAGAGGGTTTGCCATGGCGTCTTTTCCACACGGATTTGGGCGCGGGTGATGAGGGATGGAAACAACAGCCACCATGCAGTGAGCATGGCAGGGAAGGCGGTTCCGATAATGAGCAGGATGAAGAAGATGGCAGAGATGTCAGCCATGGGTAATGTCCTTTCGTGTTTGGTTGATGTAAGGGATACAGGGATGATGGGTGGAAAGTTGCAGGTAACTTATTTATGTCATTGCGAGGGCGATGCTTTTCGCCAGAAACAATCTCATACGTCGTAGAGGGGATTGCTTCGTCGGGCTGACGCCCTCCTCGCAATGACATAAATAAAAAGACGCGGGGTGAGCGCGTCTTGGATGAAAGAGGAAAGAAGAAAGGGATGTGGTTAACTTTTTTGGAAGAATCCCAGGATCGTGGCACCGATGCCGGTGAAGGCGACATAAGGCAATAGCAGGAACCAGCCGATGAAGGGCAAGGCGCAGGCGATGCATAAGATGACAGCGCTCCACAGATTGCGTTTCCAATTTGACATGTTCGGGAAGAGGCGCTCGGCAAGGTGTTGGACGGTGGCGGTCAGCCCAACACTGAGGAGGGCGGAGAGAAAAGCAAGGATGAGCAAGGCGGGGATGGTGAGTATCCCTTTGACAAAGGAGCCTGCATTCTCGGCAAGCGAGAGCATGACGAAGGCGATCAAGCCGAAGAAGAAAAAGTTGACCATGCCCAAGCCGAAGGAGCGCCCCGGTGTGAGGTTGAGGCTGGTTTGAGTCTTGGCGACGCGGTTGGTGAAGAGTGCGCCAATGACGAGGAAGTAGGCGGCAAGGGTGATGGTCAGCAGGAGGATGGCGAGGGTGAGGCGAAGGATGTCGGTCATATATTCTCCTATTTGGAGTCAGCCAGCTATGTGCCACGAAGTAGTATGCTGGCGTATTTGCAGGAACAATCTCCCGCACTCCAAAAATTATTTCGTTTGATTTCTCAACAACAAGCCGTTTCCGAAGATCCAGAAAACGGAAACGATGGCAAGGGCGACGAAGAGAGTAGACAATTCAACGGGGTAGGTTGGGAGATTGGCAAATTGGTAATTGGGTAATTGGGAGTTGGATAGTGCATCCAGCCACGAAGCCCAGAGGGATTGGATTTCGAAAAACCAGGCGGTGAAGGATGGTGTTTCCACTTGAGGCAGCATGATGGAGAAGAATGGGATGGCAAGGATGAGCGCAGCCAGCGCGGCAGCAGCTTGCAGAGACGCTGTCAGCGTGAGCCAGCGCGGGAGTTGTGGAACCAGTTTTCGGTCAGGGGTGAAGCGGGCGGCGAGGTTGGTGGATAAGGTCACTTCAGGCAGAGAGCCCAACTCCGTGAACAAGGCTTGGAGGGCAGAGAGTCTCGCCGCGCATTCGCCGCATGAGTCGAGATGCGTTTCGATCTCCGCGCGGTTCGCGGTTTCGTTGTCGAGGTATTCGTTGAGCTGTTCGTCAGTCAGGTGCATGGAGTTTCTCCGCGAGAAGTTTGCGCGCGCGGAAGAGATGGCTCTTCACGTCGCTGAGGGGGATGTTCAGTTCGTGTGCGATCTCGCCGTAGGATAGTTCTTGATAATGCCGCAGTTCGACGACGACGCGATAATGCGGCGGCAGGGACGCGAGCGCGCTGCGAATCTGCTCGCTTCTTTCTTTGACCTCGACCTGTTCGCTCGGACTTTGAGTTTTATCTTCGTCCCGTTCTTCGTCGAGCGCAACCGGACGGGTGAGATACCCATCCCTACTGATGTGGTTCAGGCACAAGTTGGCGGCAACGCGGCGAATCCACGGGGTGAATTCGCGTTCGAGGTCGAAGGTGTGCAGACGGTCGAACGCGCGGATGAAGGTCTCCTGGGCGAGATCTTCGGCATCGGCGCGGTTGTGCAGAATGCGGTAGCAGACGTTGAAGACGCCCGTTTGGTGGCGGGCGACGAGGCTGCCGTAGGCTTCAGTGTCGCCGCGACGGGCTCGCAGGATCAGGTCGCGGTCGGTGGGCGCATTCATGGCTAGAGTGTAATACAGACGGGGTGGGGGAAAAGTTGCAGGAGGAAGGAGATTGGAGATTAGAGACTGGAGATTGGAGGATTCACGAAAAAAGAGATTTTGATATTTTGCTGTAAAATATCCACATGGCTACCGACCTGACTTTGGACATAAAATTTCAACCCTCCACTACAGATAGTCTTGAGGAGATTGAACGTCTGGACTCGGCGCTTGAAATTCATTTCAAGAACAGATTTCGTGTTCAACCCTCGCTTACCCGATCTTTAGTCAGTTTTCAAGCGAACAAGAATCGCCCAATTTATCGCTGGTACAAGTATAAAGAGGGGTTTTCTGCAAGTTTGGTTGAATACTTTCTTCAGAAATACAGCATTACAAGCGGCAAGATACTTGATCCCTTTGCGGGCAGCGGGACCGCGCTCTTTACAGCCAGTGCAATGGGGCTGGATGCCGATGGAATCGAACTCTTGCCAATCGGTCAGCAAATCATTAACACAAAGCGCCTCCTTGAAAGCGAATTCTCATCTTCGGATTTCGGCGAATTGGAGAATTGGTCAAGATCGCCGGTCTGGCAAAGCGTTCAATCCCGCATTCCAATAAACGAATTGCGCATTACAGCGGGGGCATATCCAGAAGACACGAAAGAACAAATAGAAAAATATCTCGCTGCCATCCAGCAGGAAAATGAGCGCGTTCAAGCTGTTCTTTTCTTTGCATTGCTTTGTGTTCTGGAAATCATCAGTTACACCCGCAAAGATGGTCAATACCTGCGCTGGGATTATCGCTCCGGGCGCAAACAAGGGAAAAAACAATTCGATAAAGGTGAAATTGCAGATTTTGAGAGGGCAATTTCGAGCAAAATCAACGAAATCCTGGAGGATTTACGACCAGTTACCCCAATTCAAAAAAAACTTTTTGACTCCAAAGCAGCCCAAGGCAAAATCCACCTTTTTAATGGCTCGAGTCTGGATGTAATGCCCGCTTTAGCCGAAGGGGAGTACGATGCAATCATTACTTCACCACCCTATTGCAATCGTTATGACTACACCAGAACCTATGCACTTGAACTGGCTTTGCTGGGAACGGACGAAAAGGGATTAACCAATTTACGTCAGACCATGCTGAGTTGCACTGTCGAAAACCGCGCCAAAGACCTTCTGAAAATCAATCCGAAATGGGCAGGAGCAATTGCCGCGGCGGACGAACAGGAACTCTTGCAGAAAATTTTACAGTATTTGGAGGCTCAAAAAACACAGGGGCTTTTGAACAACAACGGCATTCCCCGTATGATACGCGGCTACTTCTATGAAATGGCATGCATCATTGCAGAATGCGCCAGAGTCTTGAAGCCCAATGCACCCTTGATCATGGTGAACGACAATGTGCGATATGCAGGCGCAAGCATTTCGGTTGACATGATCCTTTCATCTCTTGCAGAAAAGCTTGGTTTTCGCGTGGAAAACATCCTTGTGCTTCCAAGCGGAAAGGGAAACAGCAGCCAGCAGATGGGAGAACACGGACGCGATGAATTACGCAAGTGTATTTATGTTTGGAGAAAAAATTGATGCCGCCGAAACTGTCTTTTCATCGCCACCTGCGTTCAAGCTCGGATTTGGAAACAACCTATGAAGCCACCCGGGCGGGGTTTGTTGCGCTTGCGCTGGAAAAGAGCCGCCGTGCAATCCCTTTTGTTGACGACGCCAGAACTTTACAGGAAGCAGCCTCACAAGCAGCCGCTCCCAACGAATTACTCGCAATAGGAGGAATTGAAAACGGTTTATTAACGGCGGCGGGGCTTTCAGACAAAGCCATTAATCACTTGCAGCCGGAGGACAAAATACGAGCCGTCAACGAACTCATCAAAAACTATTTGGAGCCTGCAGGCGCAAAATTTGTTGAAGAACTCGTTTTTCGTTTTCTATTAACGCGGGGTGATGCGCTTGGCGGTTCGATGAGAAACGTTGGCGGAGCAATGGCGCAGAGAAAATTAACCAGGGCTGTTCTCTCAACGCTCAGAATTGCCGGGATTTCATACTCTCTGCAAAAGGCTAAAAACAGCGAATGGTTTGAAAGTAACGACGAACATGATATTGACTTATCTTTGCGAGGGGTCGCCTGGAAAAACGGAAGAAAGAAACGCACACTGATCTACAACTTGACCGTTCCTCTGGTCAAGAATAATGTTGACCTGTGTCTATTCGACGCCGCTCCAGATGTCCTTGATGAGGCAGATCCAAAAAGGTATATTGCATTGGGGGAATTAAAAGGCGGTATTGACCCGGCAGGCGCGGACGAGCACTGGAAGACGGCAAAATCAGCACTTGATCGCATCCGCAAAGCGTTTGCGCGCATGAAGCACAATCCGCATACGTTCTTCATTGGGGCGGCAATCGAGAAGAAGATGGCGGCTGAGATTTGGGATGAACTTCAACGGGGAATTTTAAGCAATGCCGCTAATCTCAATGAGGATAATCAGGTCGCTTCCTTATCGCGTTGGCTTTGCAATTTGTAACCCACTTTCTACTTTTCATTTTCATTTCCCCCATCTTGGCTGCCAATCCGAAATGGGACTATTCGTCAGGCGAGTCAGCCCTGTGCCGTCGGGGTGGATGATGTAGAGTTCGTTGTTGCCGTCTCGGAAGGAGGTGAAGACGATCCAGTTGCCGTCGGGTGACCAGGAGGGACCAAGATTGTCGCCGCCATCGGTGAGACGAACCAAACCAGTGCCGTCCACGTTGATGACGAAGATATTGCGGTCGCCTTGCGGTCCGCGATAGAAGGCGAGTTTCGTGCCATCGGGTGACCAAGTGTTGCGTCCGCCCATGTTATTGAGGTCGGTGACCTGGCGGATGTTCGAGCCGTCTGCGTTCATGACGAAGAGTTGACGAGCGCCCGCGCGCGAGGAAGCAAACGAGATCATCGAGCCGTCAGGCGACCAGGAGGGGTCGATATCGTCTTTGTTGGTGATGCGTTTGATGTCCGAGCCGTCGGGACGCATCTTCCAAAGCCCGTCGCCGTGTTTGGTGAAGACGATCCACTCGCCGTTGGGGGAAAGTTCGGGGGCGTAGAGCGCGCCGATTCCGTCCGTGAGTTTTTGCAGGTTGTTTCCGAAGATGTCAATCGAGTAGATTTCGTAATTGCCGCTTTCGCGCGAGGAGAAGAGGACCATCTGCCCATCGGGTGAAACGGAGGGATAAAATGCCGTCGCTTTGAGATTGGTGAGCCGCATACGCCCGCTGCCGTCGGCGTTGAGCAGGCAGATCTGGTCAATTTGTTTGACGTAGCAGGTGAAGGCGATTTTGCCGGTGGGCGGCGGAGTGTCGTTGTAGGTCGGCTGCGGAGTTGGAATCAGTTCGATGGTGGGAAGCAGGCTAAGGGTAGGGGGAAGCGTTGCAAATTCGGTAGGGGAGAAAACAGTTTCGGCGGTGGGAGAGGCTGGGAGGGGCAGGCTCGTTTCGGGAGTCGGTGTTCCCACAGGTTCGTTGGCAACGACGAGGACGGCATAGCCGATGAGCAAACACAGAATGAGAAAGCCGAGCGCCAAACCAATAAGAAGAGTTGACTCAATAAAAGTGGGTTTACGCATACAAGTTTGTAGGTCACGCTAAGTACCCAGCATGGGTATCAAACGTAACCTGCGTGGTTATTTCAAAATGATTCGATTCCAATCCATGAGCGGTTTGAGATTTTCCAATGGAACTTTCCCTTCCGGCGCGTACCCGACGAACGAACGGTTGTAGTTGTCTTCCGTGCCATCGTCGAGGTTCCAGCGCAGGGTGTTGCGGAAGACGCCCAGGCAGGACGTGCCACGGAAGTCGTCGGGCAGGGAGGTTTCGAAGGTGTACACATACGTGCCGTCGGCGGTATCCACCACTTCGATGACGGTGGCTTCGTGAATCCAACGCAGCCATTGGGTTTGCGTGACTTTCTTTTTCTCGGCGTCGAGCGTGGTGCGGGTACGGGTCATGCCGCCGCCTTTGTATTCCCACGGCGCAGTCGGAGTCGGCGCGTTCTTCCCGGCTTTTGGCTGGGGGCGTTTGCCTATGAATTCGGCGGGGACCAGCCCGACGCCGTTCGAGTCTTCGGTGGGCTTGGGGATTTGCCACTGGCTTGGTTCGCTGTTGACATAACGCAGCCAGAAGATGCTCGCGCCCTGTGTGTAGTGCTTTGCTTCGGTAGGCTTGATGAAGTATGTGCCGGGCGCTTTCTCGGCGGCGAGTTTGACGTAACGCGCGGCGTTATCGGTCAGCCCGCCGGGCGGCAGATGCCCGCGAATGTGCTGGATGTGTTCGGCGGTCTCGTTGCAGACGGCGCGTGTGACGATGATCTCCTGCGTACGCCCGTGTTCGGGCCGCCACATGCCGGTGTTGTCGCTCGCCCATTTGCTGAAGATGGGATACAGCGCCGTATCGGCAAAACGGATTTTATCTTCTTCGGGCGTGAACGTTTCCCAGCCTTCGGCGTTGACGTGGTTGATTCTCAGCGGCGTGAGCATGACGATCCACTTCCATGCCCAGGCTGGGAGTTGGGATTTCATCGCCTCCAACTTGACCAGAGCCTGGTCGGTCGTCATCGTCATGAACTCGTACCGAGCCTCTTCTTCTACCAACGCGGCAAGACCGGCGCGTTTGGTCTTGGGTCCGTTGGCTTTGACGCTCTGCATGTGCAAGGCAACCTTGTCCTTCCATGCCTTTTCGGTCGCTTTAGCGAGACCGGGTTTATTCGCGGCGGTCCCTTCGTATTGGGCGATCTTTTCCTGGCATTTCGCCGCCACATCGGCGTCGCTGAGCGCGAGCTGTTCCTTTTGCAGGTCGGCGAGGCGCAGGCGCACGAGCAGGTCCTTCGGATCTGCCCACGAGCCGTGCGCCGACTTGTACCGCATCCCCGAAAAATGGACGATCATGTATTGCAGCCAGAGCGGGAAGCGCTTCGGCTCCTTTTCGAAGCGCGCGCGGATGTCTGCCAGCAGTTGATATTGGTCCTTGCCTTCGAGTGTTTTGGTATATTGCTCCACTTTCAGGCGCACGATATCTTTCACCGTCACGGGAATCTTCGGATCATAGTTGACGAGGAATTCTTCTTCAGTGACCTTATAGTTGGGGTCGGCTTTACTGAGCTTGTACCACTCCAACTTGGGACCTTCGAGCTTGTTATAGGTCTCGTCAAACTGACGCAGCTTTTCCATTTCCTCCAGCACCATCGGCAAAGCGGACTCGTTCTTGAGCTTGAATTCCGCTTCGACCTTCGGACGGTTCGGATGCTCGGGCAGCATCCCTTCGAGCTGGCGCTGCAAATAGCGGACGCGGTCGCGTAGGAAACCCAGCTGGGTCTTGAACGACTCGATGCGGCTCTGGATGAAGGTCCGCTCGCCGCGAATGTCCTTGGGCCAGGAGGCGATGAACAGGTCGTGATTTTTCTGGATGAGCGCCATGGCTTCCGGTTCGACGGGCTTGTATTTGACGAAGAACCCGCTCACATCTTTGGTGAGGAAATAATTTTTGAACGTGGAATATTTCTTGAATTCGGCGGCGCGCGCATTATCCATCCCTTTTTCGTATTCCGCCACATCCGCCGCAAGGGTGGAAATATCCTTGTTCCTGTATTCCGCCCAGAGATCCGCTTCCTTGTAAAAGACCAGAAAATCGCGCAGTTTTTGCAGGCGCATGGGATAGATGTCTTTGAGCAATTGCGGGTTTTGCCATTGGAAATTGTAAGCCGCCATGATGTACTCTCCTCTTAATAAATCACAAGGCAGGATGCATCCTGCCTTGTCTGGATATTTGTTATTCTTTCTTCTTGTTCGATGCGATACGCATGGCAACCTTTTGAACGAGGGTCGTTACGCCGCTGGCAGGGTTAATTAGGGTGTTGATGGCAACCTCGGCAACATCCGGCGCATACTCGACCACGTTATGGATGATGCCCTCGACGGCGGTTTCATCGCCGTCATCGGTTTGAGTTTCGAGGGCTTTGAGGTTTTCGATCAGTTTGGTCTTGGCATCCGAATCCGGCAGGGCGTTGATTTTGGCGTATAGATCCGCCAGTCCGGCGGCGCTCACTGCGGCGGCTACAGCCGCTTCTGCGGGTGGAGCTGCCTGGGCGGCGGCAGTTTCTACGGACACAGCCGCCGCCGGGGCGGGAACGGCATTAGAGGGGACAGCAGCGGGTTCCTGGGGCGCTGCCTGAGTTCCAGCCGCGTGTTCCTGCAAAATAGACTGGCGCGTCACCCCCTCTTCAAGGAATTCATTGCAAAAACGGCATTTCTTCGCGGTGGATTTGATCATTTCGCCGCAGAACGGACAAGGAATTTCGGTTGCAGTCATGCCATTCTCCAGAGTTAAGTAGTCGGTCATAAGTTTTTAGAAAACAAATTCCTGCTCATGCCGCCGTCCTCGGCGGCGGGGACGCCGCCTTGAGCAGGGTAAAAAGTGACTTTTGCAAGAAGTTTATTATACACCCGCGATTGAGGAACCTTAACTCACCTTACGCGGCAGGGGCGACCCAGACATGGTTTTGTCAAATGTCTAGGTCGCCCCTGCGACGAAATCGCGTAAAGTGAGACCTTAAAAAGAAAAACCCCAATGACTACGGTCATTGGGGTTTCCTGCACAATCGCTCTACGCCCGCATCGCGATCGGTTTCAGGTACGAATCGAGCAGGGCGTCCATCTGCTCCAGCGACTCGCACACGAAGAGCATTGGGTTGAAGGCATACACCGTCTTGGGGATGCGCCCGATCGTTTCCACGTCGAACGGCGCAATGATCACCTCGCCGCCGAACATGCCCTCCTGCCTGATGCCCAGTTTCTTGTACAAGCCCAGCACCACGTTCCAGCCTTCATCGGCGGAGGACATTTGTCCCTGGCGGTGCAGGTCGTTCACGCCGTCAATGATGCGGTGCAGGTCCGTTTTGTTGGCGAGGAAATGCTCGTTCAACTGCGGGAAGACCGGTTTGGTGTAATCAATCACGTTGTCGCGCCCGAGGCGGTAGAACTCCATGATGGTGCGCGTCAGCTCCTTGCGCCCAGAGATGATCCCCGCGCCGAAGACCGTAAAGCGGTTGTTCTGCACCACCAGCCCGAACTCCGTGCTGTACCACGCCAGCCGCTTGATGACCTCCCTTTCGTCCTGCGTCGCCTTCATGTAGGCGGGCGCAAACTTGTCCTCGATATCGGCGTAGAACTTTTGCGTGAGGAACGGCAGGTGACCGAAAATGTCGTGGAACATGTCGGGTTCGGGCGTGAATTCCATCTGGTCGCGCGTGCGCAGATAATCGGTGATCAGGAAAACGCGCTGGGCAAATTTTTTATACCAGTCGTCCGCAAGGGTGTAGCGCACCACCGTCCGCTCGATGGTCCAGCCCGTGCGCGGCGTAATGTGGTCAATCAGGTGCTTTACGGTTGGAATCCTCTTCGGGTCCAATTCCAGCAGCGCCATCCCCGTCTTCCATTCCTGGCAGATATGTTCCAGCAGGTAGGGCTGATGCACCCCGTTGAACAGGTCCGACCAAATGGCGTGCTGCTCCGCGGAAAATACGATCTCCTGGTTTTCGGCGGAATACTCCTGCGAGGGGTCAATATGTTGTTCGGCGATATCGCCTGTATAACTTGGAACGTTTTGGGTCATTGGTCACCTTTTACACCTTTCTTATCTGGGATTGGAAGCGCGCGGCATCGGCAATATCTGCATTGTGTGAATCATATTATCACCACCAAAAATGGGAGTCAAGAATTGGAGAAAGCCTGCCTTTTTTGGAAATGATAAAATCAACCCGATGACCAGCCTGAAAGGCAGGACAATTCTCGTCACCGGAGCCGCCCGCCGCGTGGGGCGTCTCTTTGCCCTCGCCTGCGGACGCGCCGGCGCAAACGTGATTATCCATCACGGACATTCTCCCGCCGAAGCCCAGACCCTCCGGGATGAAATCGCCTCCCTCGGACCCCGCGCCTGGGTACTCGCTGCGGACCTTTCCCAACCCGAAAGCGTTTTGCAATTATTGGACGAAGCCAGCGCGCTTTCGCCGTTGTATGGGCTGGTCAACAGTGCATCCATTTTCGAATCGCTGACCGTCCATGACACCACACTCGACGATTGGAATCGTCATCTCGCCATCAACCTCACCGCCCCGTTTTTGTTGAGCCAGGCATTTGCAAAGCACATCCTTGCTCAAACCTCCACGTCCGCCGGGGACGGCGGCGGGAGCAGTGTTGCAGGGCGCATCGTCAACATTCTCGACTGGCGCGCTCTGCGTCCCGGCGCGGACCACTTCCCTTACACCGTCACCAAAGCCGCGCTCGCCGCCATGACCAAATCCTTGGCGGTTGCCTTCGCGCCGCACATCCCCGTCAACGGGCTGGCGCTGGGAGCGATCCTCCCGCCTGCGGATGATCTTTCTGCAAGCGAAAAGGTCATAGCAAGCGTGCCAGCCAAACGCTGGAGCGAGGCGGGCGAAGTCGAAGAGGCATTGCTGTTTTTGTTATCCGGTCCCGCCTACATCACCGGCGAGATCATCCACCTGGACGGCGGCAGGCATCTTATATAATTTGGAGTCGAGCGGCAAGCCGCTCATTTCATAGTCCATCGGCAAGCCGATGGAGTCCAAAGGAGCATCATGGACAAAGTCTTCATCAAGGATTTGCTCGTACGGGGCATCATCGGCATCCGCGATTGGGAGCGGAAGCGGGCGCAGGATATTTTGATCAACGTGACGGTGTTTACCGACACGACCCGCGCCGGGGAGACCGACGAGATCGAATACTGCGTGGATTACAGCACACTCTCGAAAAAGATCCAATCGCACGCCGAGACCGCCGCGCGATTCACGGTGGAGGCGCTGGCAAACGACCTGGCAAAGTTGTGTCTCGAAGACCCGCTGGTGAAAAAGGTCATCGTGCGCGTGGAGAAGCCCGGCGCGGTGCGCTTTGCAAAATCCGTCGGCGTGGAGGTGGAACGCAAACGCGATGAATAGCCTGTATCTCAGCCTCGGTTCGAACATCGAGCCGGAGGTCAATCTTCCCAAAGCCGTTCAAATGCTGCGGGAGGTCGGGAAGGTGGAAGCCATCTCTTCGGTGTGGGAAACGGAATCGGTCGGGTTCGACGGACCGAATTTTCTGAACGCCTGCGTCATATTCCTCTCTCCGCTCGAACCCGTTGAATTCAAGGAAAAAATCATCCGCCCGATCGAAGCGAGGCTGGAGCGTGTGCGCAGTTCGGAAAAGAACGCGCCGCGCACAATAGACATTGACATCGTGCTGTGCGGCAGCCAGCCGCTCAACACGGATTTCTGGGAATACGCCTTCGTCGTCGTCCCGCTGGCGGAATTGATTCCCGATTTTGCGCACCCAGCCAGAGGGGAGGCAATTGCCCGGGTTGCTGCGCAGGTTCGAGGTCAGGTGTGGATGCGGAAACGGGGTGATGTATCCCTTCAATGAATTACGTCATGGAGTCAGCCTGCTTGCCGGCAAATTTCAGGAGAAAATGCCGCCACGCGACGCTCCCAGAGCCCATAGTTATTACGGCAGTCTCCTTATATCCGCAATGGTTCCGCGCCGCGGTCGAGATGGTCCAGAAATTCCTGGCGGGTGTTGATGCTCTTGCGGAAACTTCCAAGCATCGAAGAGGTGGTCATGCGGGCGTCGTGCTTTTTCACGCCGCGCATCATGGCGCACAGATGCAAGCCCTCCACCACCACCCCTACGCCCTGCGGTTGGAGCAGGTCCATGAGGAAATCTGCGATCTGGCGCGTCATGCGTTCCTGCACTTGCAGGCGGCGCGCGTACATATCCACAATGCGCGGAATCTTCGAGAGCCCAATGACCTGCCCGCTGGGGATATATGCCACATGGGCGCGCCCCATGAACGGCAGCATGTGATGCTCGCACAGGCTGAAAAATTCGATGTCGCGCACAATGACCATGTCGTCATAGGTCACGTTGAAGATCGCGCCGTTGACGAGTTTTTTCACGTCCGCGCGGTAGCCGCTCAGCAGTTCGGGGTACATGCGCGCCACCCGCCTGGGCGTGTTGACCAGCCCCTCACGGTTCGGGTCTTCGCCAAACGCGGCAAGCATCGAGCGAACGGCTTCCTCAATGGAGCTCGTGTCAATTTCCTCGTTGAAGGTTGGGCGCTCGTCGAAATCTTCGTTCATTTCGGGGTTTTGCATGTTCATCTCCGGCGATCAAGGTGGTCGGCATGATTTTATCTGATTTGAGGGAAGGGATGACAGGGTAAAATAGCGGGCAAATCCCTTACGAACAGGAAACCAGATGACGGAGAACAAGGAACTTTATGTGAAGAGCGGACTCTTTGGGGGCGCGCTGGGCGGAATTTTTGGAGCGGTCCTCGGCGCCGCCACCGGCGCTTTGAGCGGCATGTGGAGCGGCGTGCAATTGACAGCGCTGGCTGGGGTGATTCTCGGCGCAGTGACCGGGGCGCTCACCGGCGCGTTGACCGTCCGCACGGCGGGCGCAACGGGCGGGGTCAGCGTAGGCGCATATACGGGCATGGCGCTGGGCGCGTTCGCCGGGCTGCTCGCGGGCATTTTCATCCCGGAATCGTTCCGCGTGAATGTGCTTGCGCTCGATGTGCTGATTTTGAACGTGATCATGCAGGGGCGTTTTGAGATGATCACCCTGGGCGGTTTTCTGCTTTCGATCCTCGGAACGGCGGTGGGCGCATGGGTGGGCGGACGCAACCTTAAGCCGCGCGAATTGCAGTAACCCTTCAAACGTTCCCGAAATTCCATCCCGCCCGATGGAAACAAAAAGGCATCGCCGCCAGAGACAGCGATGCCTTTTATCTTTTTGGCTCTCCCGTAATTAACGGGAAAGAGCCTAACCACAAAGGGCACCAAATATACAAAGGAGGGAAAAGGCGTCCACTTTACAGGCGTTTTTCCTTCGTGATCGTCGTGTCCTTAGTGTTTAAGAGAGTGTTTTATAAATCACAATTCACCACAGACACCGCACACTGCGTTCGGTGCAAGTGTAAACGCGGATGAATGTTGATTTTTGACGGAAACGTCAATTTAAGTGCTTTAAATCCAATTTATCTGTGTTCATCTGTGGTTATAAACGAATTTCAAAACACTTTCTAAAAGAGTTTTCCCGTTAAAAACGGTAGAACCTTCTTTTTTCAAACAGGTTGTCATCTCAACCGGCGATCATCGCCGTCCAGGATCATCGTTTCCTACGGCGTCGGCGTGGATGTGACGGTTGGCGGGATGGACGTATCCGTAATGGTGGGCGCTGCCGTGGGCGTCTCCAGGGTCGGCATCGTGGTGACCGTCGCTGTAAACGTGACAGTCGGCGGAAGGGGCGTATCGGCAAAGGTGGGCGCTGCCGTGGGCGTTTCCAGCGTCGGCAGTGTGGCGGCTGTCGCCGTTTCGGTAAATGCGGGTGAGTCTACGGAAGCGGCGGGCGCGCTTGTTTCGATGATGTTGCCGATCAGAGTCACGCCTGCGCGGTTGCGGATCCACGGTTCGTTGAAATAGGTGTTCCTCTTGATGACGACATTCGAATTTTTATTATTATCCAGCGAAACGCCCTTCGCCTGACCGGACGGGATATAGTTGTTACTGATCTCCACATTCGTCAGCGTCCCGCCGACGTAACTGGCAAACACGATGACGCCGTCCGAGCAATTCTTGACCGTGTTGCCGGAAACGACGATGTCGCGCAGCTGCGCGCCCCAGCCCGAATAGTATTCCTCACCCAGGGCAATTCCCTTGGGATTCCCATGCGGCTTTGTGCAATAGGAGTTGTTGTCCAGCACCTGCACATAACTTGAGTTATCAACATAGATGTTCACGTTCTTGTTGTCGTACACCGTATTACCCTGGATGAGGACGTTTCGGCTCATCGTGGCGGCGATGCCCTCGCCGCAGTTTTTATACACCTTGTTGTTGCGGATGATCACATTCGACGAGCCTCTTTCCGCCTTGATGGCGGAGCCCCAGCGCCCATTGCCGCACGTAATCACGCCGTCTGAGATCGTGCCGTTCTCCAAAATGGAGTGGTGGACAACGTTTTTCTCGATGGTGACGTATTTCCCCGCGACAAAAATGGCGTGCGACCACGTGCGGGTCACGGTAAACCCGCGCACCACCACATTTTGCACCGTTGCCGGAATTGTGATTCCGCTATGCGCGGTTGTTTTAATGACCGCCTTCCGCCCTTCGAGGGTGATGCCGCTCTTCGACACCACCACCTGCTCTTTGTAGGTCCCCGCCAGGGCGACGATCACATCGCCGGCAGACGCCCGGCTAATGGCTCTTTTGAAAGTCTTGCACGGAGCCGAAAGAGTGCAGGGATTGAGGTTGCTGCCCGTCGGGCTGACGTAATAGGTTTTCGGAGCCAGCCCCGAAGCAGTTGCATAGACGCTGCGATAACTCACAAGCGTCATGACCATCGCAACGAACACGCTTATGAATTGCACTGTCCTTTTCATCATCTTATTCCTTTCAGAGCGAAGATTGCCGCATGTTGGGCGGCACATCAGATTGTTCCCCCGCAGGGTAACATTTTGGTCGTTAAAAAACGGGGTTTTCGACCATGACCGGAGTACTACTCCCGTTCGCACTTCTGTAAGGCTTTCAAATCGGCAAGGATTCGATTGGAATTCCCCGCAGGTTCGTTTTTCAAAAATCAGGATACGCGAAATTTAATCCAACTCTTACAACCGCTGAAAGGCGGGGAACCGCGCAATTGCCTCGAAAAATACGGTAAGATAGGCAGACAAAAACCGATGAACCCATCCATGCTTGAACTTTCCAACACCCGCTTTGCATTTCTGGATGTCGAAACCACGGGACTTTCCCCCTGGTTTGGAGACCGCATCTGCCAGACAGCCATCATCCTCACCGAGGGCAGGCGCATCAAACGGACCCTTGACCTGCTCATCAACCCCGAGCGTGAGCTTTCGCCGTCGGCGGTTCACGTCAACGGATTGAACGAGGACGAGCTGCAGACCGCGCCGCGCTTTGCCGAGGTCGCCAGCCAATTGGACGAAGCGTTGAAAGATTGCGTGGTGGTCTGTCACAACGCCAAATTCGACCTTCAATTTCTCGATAACGAATACCGCAAACTGGGACGCACCATCGAATTCCCCAACCTGATAGACACCCTCCTGCTGGCGCGGGATTATTACGACCTGCCCTCCTACAGCCTGAACCACCTCGCCCGGGATTTCCGGGTCGCGGCAAATATCCAGGGCTCGCGCGCCCTCGCCGACGCCATCACCGTGAAAAACCTCTTCTTTGCAATGACCGATTCGCTCAAGTCCATCGGTAAATCGCTCGACGACCTGATCGGCATCTACAACTCCCCCGCCTGGCCCCGGGAGGGCGTATATCTCCCCACCGAACTGAGCGAAGCCATCCACAGCGGCAGGCGCCTGTTCATCAAGTACATGGATAAGGACGGCGAAACCTCCGAACGCTGGATTACCCCAAAGGAGGTCATCGGCCTGGCAGACTACATTTACCTGCAAGCCTTCTGTCACACCCGCGAAGCCGAGCGCACCTTCCGGCTGGACCGGGTCATCGAGTTTGCGGTGGAGGTGGAGGCGGAGAAGTAGGCGGTAGTGGGTTTGTGTAAATGATGTAGAGCGAGATAGCCTCTCGCTCTATGGGCATGATCATTGAC
Organism: Chloroflexota bacterium; assembly: GCA_024434165.1. Classification (GTDB taxonomy): domain Bacteria; phylum Chloroflexota; class Anaerolineae; order Anaerolineales; family Villigracilaceae; genus Villigracilis. Next base: position 64,476 of record QMIW01000034.1, read on the forward strand.
GTTCTGATCCATTTGGCGCAGCGCACTGCGTAACGCCAGTTAGTCATAGTAATACTGCGAGCAGGGATATTCTTTGCCCGAGGGCGCGACGGCTTGAAGGGGCCATTCGGAATCCACGATTTCGTATTCGTCAATTACATCTTTTACCGAAGCGAGGGCGTTATCCGCGTTGAGGCGGGCAAAATGGAAGGACTGCCAGGAATCGTCACGGTTCCCCGACCCGCGCTGGTAACGGATGCAGGCCAGGGCGGCGGCAACCTTCTGATGGACGGAATCAGGCAGGGTCGGAGTCTGAAGCGCAGCCACCAGGGGCGGGATGGCGTCATCGGAGAGTTGGATGAAGTACTGGGAGTCCAAATCCTCCACAGCGTTCCCGTTCAGTTCGCGCCGGATGTTCTGATTCACAATGAAGGCATCCGCGTTGAGGATGGGGAGCGAGGCGGCAAACCCAAACGAGGCGAGGAGCATGGCAAAGGCAAACATGCGTTCCCTGCGGAGGATTTCGAGCGCGATGGTGGCGACGAGGAGCAAGCCGATCCAGACCAGGAAGATGTGCGTGTACGTGCGCAGGCGTGAGAAGCCGTATGCCAGTTCGTACAGGGTAAGGCGCTGATACGCGGAAACGAGCATCACCAGCAGGAGGGCAACCAACGCAACGCCCAAACCGGAATAGATTCTTCGCCGGGTTTCGGTTTCGCGTTTGGTGATGACGTTGAGGGTGAAAAGCATCATCAGGGAAAAGAACGCCACAGCGACCAGTTCGCCGAAGCCGCGGCGGGCATACTCGGAGTATGTGTAGCCTTCCACGTTGATGTTGGCTGCGCCGCCGAAGAAATACTGAAACTGGATGACGACAAAGACGGCAAAGAGCGCGACCACGCTCCCCAGCACTATGACCGCTTCGATGAAGCCGAGGAACGGCGCAACGACCGGTTTGTCAATGCCGATGAGTTTTTCGTCCTTGGACTCGGACGATGCGTGCAGCATGACCCCTGCCAGCGCGTACCCGATGACAAGAATATAAATCAGGCGGAAGATGTATTCGGGCAGTTTTTCGAGTTTGAACAGTTCGATGAAATCCTCCAGCCGTTGACCGAAGACCACATCCGCCGAGGCGAGCAGGGCGGCGAAGATTGCCACAACGGGCAGGGCGATGACCAAGCCGCGCAGGATGGGCATGAAGTTGTAGCGCGGCGGTTTGACGCCCGCTTCGGCTTGCGCCTTATGGACCTCGGTTGTGAAGGCGATGGGGCGGGCGATCATGCTGCCCGTCAAGCCGAGCAATTTGGCGAAGTAATCCGCCAGGGAATACTGCGTCCAGCGCCCGCCGAGATAGGTGCCGGCAAGGATGGTGAGCGTAAGCATTGTGAAGGTATAGGCAAGGAAGGTGGTCATCGGCTCGGCACGGATGAAGGTGACGGCGGCGAAGAAACCGAAGAGCGGAATCAGGTACAGGGCGGAGCGATGCGGGCGAAGTCCCTCGCTCAATAAGAGGTAGAACGCCGCGAGCAGACCAGCCGTCCAAAAAATGGCAAAGTTAACGCCGGGGGAATTCTCCCAAAATAGAAAGTCAAAAAGCCAGCCGAGGGCAAGGACAACGATCCAGAGTTTGTTGGGTTTGGTTTTCATGACGACTCCTGTTTTTCAAGGGGCGCAAAGCCTCAGATGAAAGCGTTGGAAGGATAGCCCGGCGAGGCTTGCGGAGACTCTCAAAAGGTATCAGTTTTTCAAATTAAGCCTCTTGCATAAATGCTCTTGCCCCCGTCGTTCGTTGGTATAAATTGCTCCTTGCGCCGTCCCCGGCGGCGTGAGCATTGTCATGTATGGCAGAGAATTGGCGGTAAGAATTACAGATTTGTGAGAATCGAAATCGGGCTATTGACATCCGATTTAAACTGTGCCATACTTCCGGCATCGTTTCGGGGGCAAGCAAATCGAATCGCCATCCTTATGAAAGGAGGAGGTGATGTCTAACATGGATAGTAGTATCAAACCCAGCGCTGTGGCATCCCTCCTCAAGTAATCAAGGAAGCCACAGCGCCCCACGATTGCCGCCCGCAAGGGCGGCAGTCTGGTTTAACGCGGTCTGTTTTGGGAATTCAATACCTGCAAGATAAACTCAGCCGTTCGTTTCCCCGAGCCTGCATCGGTAAAGGTAATTTCATCTTCGATGAATTTGCGGCGCTGGACGGAATCAATGGTGCGGTCTTTCAGATACAAATTCAGCGCCTCGCGCAGTTCATCCTCATTTGCCGCCACGCGCCCTGCTTTCGCATCGCGGAAACGTTTGTGCGTGGGCCAGTCGCCGATCTCCTTGAGCGAAAGCGAAAACTTCTTCGGGTGATTCCAGCCGTTGGGCGAATCAATCACTGCGGCGACGATGGGCGTGTCATGCACGGCGGCTTCCACGACCATCGTCGAATAGACCGTGACGAACACATCCGAATATGCGAGCATGGACGACTTCTCGTCCATGTCTTCGCCGCCGTAGTAACCGAGCGAGCCGCCCAACGCCACCGGCTGGACGACATGCACGTGCGGATATTTCTTCTCTAATTCAAACACGCGCGCGCGTTCTTCGGCGAAGATTTTCGGCTTGTCTTGAAAGTGACTCGGGTGCAGGCGAATCAACAGTTGCGATGGCTCCGCCAGCGAATCAGACGAAACCAATTTCGCCAGCGCTTCGATGTTTGGAAAGTTCGGCGCAAAGTGGACGAAACTGCTGGCGTACGAAATCAACTTGCGCTTCGGGTCAAGCCCGTGCAGTTTGAAATATTCGTCGCGCGGCAGGAGCCACTGCTTGCGGAAATATCCGTCATAAGAGGGAATGCCGCCCACATGCACGCGCTCGGGGTTCCAGTCCGAGCCAAGCACCATTTCCTCTTTTTGCAGTTCAGACCAGCACGTTGCCCACTGCACATCCGCGCCGGAGATGTTGTACGACGATGAATTGTCCCAGCCGACGATGACGGTCATGTTTGGGATGCCGCGTTTGGCGGATTCGCGCAACAGGTAACGATCCAACCTCCAGCCGGGAGTCGAAGCGATGACCATGTCGGGTTGGTATTTGTCGAGGAGGTCAGAATACAGCCCCGGGGTCGGGGTGAAGCGGTTTTGCATCCGCACCAAGAGTCTGCGCGCCCAGCGAAAATTCCGCAGCAGGAGAATCATCAGCGCGGAGGGAATCCAAATCCCCAAACGGAACTTCCACGAGTTCTCCGCCCAGACTTCCCAAATATGGCTGTCCATGGCTTCGGTGTTGATGCGGCGCGAGCCGCCGACGCGGCGCAGGTAGGCGAGCAGCCATTGCAGGCGGGGCTGAACTTTCTTTGCGTAGTCGTTCGCTTGTTTGAGGCGCAAGCCTTCGAAGATCAGACCAGGTTGCGCGAATCGCTGCGCGATCTTGTCTTTGGTTTCGTCATCGGTAAGGACGACGACTTCAACGCCTGCCTTGAGCAGCGTCGGGACGACGTCGCTTTGCAGGAAGTAGATGATTGCCATGCCGTGGTCGGCGGAGATGAAAATGCGTTTGATCATAAATCCTTTTCAAGTGTCATTGCGAGCCGCAAAGCGGAGAAGCAATCTCGTATTTCATATTGGCGATTATTTGATGATGATTTAAGACTGCTTCAACCCCTTCAGGGTTTCGCAATGATACTGGTTAAGAGTAATACCAACTGAAGATCTTGTTATACACCGCCAACAGCAACTTCTTGATTGGACTCAACTCCAACACGCGCCGCACCAAACCTTCTTTCTTCTTACTTCTTTCTTTTTCCTTCCCCAACTCCCCTCGCAGATACCCCAGCGTATTGGACATGTTCATCGCCAGCGGGTCGGAGACCATCAGGCGCAGCAAGCCCGCGTCGTTCATGCGCTTGTCCAACTGGCGGACCTGTCCCATCGGCTTGTCCATGTCAAAGGGCAGGAATTGTTGAAGCGTGGATTTATACGCGGTGAACTGCCAGTGACTTGCGCCCGCCATCGCGGTCGCGCCTTTATAACTCAGTCTCCAGTCTCTAGTCTCTGCGTATACTTTTTTATTCTCTTCTTCGGTCTGACCCAGCGAAAGATTGAATTCCAAAAAAGTCTCCCATGGAATGAACTGACCTTCTTCGAGAGTCGCGTTTTTCCGCGCCCAATCGAGCGTGGATGAGTACAACTCAGGCGACGTGCGGAAGGGACGCGCGGTAACCATGCCGACGTTCGGGAAGGTTTCGAGAATTTCCACGGAACGGGAAAGCCACTTCGGGGAAAATAAAACATCGCTGTCTGTATAAGCAATGATTTCTCCTGGCGCGCCGCCGAAGATTACATTCCATGCGCCGCCCTTGCCCATATTCTTCTCGGCGAGAATCAAATATTGAATGCGCCCCTCTTCTTTTTCTTGCACGAGGAAATCGCGCACTTCGGCGCACGAGCCGTTGTCGAAGACCATCAGGTCGAACGGCAGACCTGCATCGTTCCTCATGGAATCCATGCAGACTTTCAGCACATCAAGGGTCTCGGCGTAGAATCCGCTCAGGAAGGGGATGTAGTTGAGCAGCGCAACCGTGATCCGCTCGGGCTTGGCAACGTCTTTGACGAACTTGGCGGGGTTTTGACCTTTTCGCATTTTCGATACTCGTTATTCGGGGTTCGATACTCGATGATCAAATATCGAATTATCGAATTATCTTCTTCAATCGCTTCTTCCATCGCTTCGGTCTGACAATATTCTCGACTGCGCTCTCAGGCAGGAAGAAAAATATCATTCGCAGGAACAACTCCAATTTCCGCGTGAGGCGCGCAGAGGTCATCTTTGGGCGGGAAAGTTTACCATCAACCAGTTGGTGTGTCGCATCCAAAATCGTGTAGCGGATGTTTGCCTGCCCGCCCGCGAGGCGGATGTTTTCGTTCGTTTCGGGATGTTCGTAATGCGGCTTGCCATCGGGCAAATGGGAGTAGTCGTGGTTCTGATGCACGATCATCAGCGACGGCGTGCAATCAACCACCGCCCAGTTTTCTTTTCGGGCTTTATAGATCATCCAATTATCCCAGCCCGCGCGACCGATGGTGAAGTTGGGAATTTCAGCATAGCAGGATTTGGGAAAGAGGAAAAAATCGCTTCCCGCCGGACGGTGAAGTTGGTTCTGTTTCCTGACATCTTCCCTCAGCTGCGACTCCCACCCTTCGGTGAAATTGAGCGGCGACGTGATGTCATAGTCCCAGCGTTGACTCAACATCACGAACTTGTCACGCTGCAAACGTGACCTGCGCGCGGCTTCGACGAAATCGGGCATGAGGATCATGTCCGCGTTGACGATGCAGAGGAGATCACTGCTTGAGTTTTCGCGCGCCAGTCGAAACATGGATGAGATCAGCGGCACACCGTTCGCGTTGCGCTCGACGTGCGGGGTGTGCTTCACGCCCAGTTCGCGCGCCGCCTCGGCGAGGCCTGTTTCCTCACCAAGCAAAATGACCTCCACATCGGGGAGCAGCGTCCATGACTTGATGGCGTTGCGTTGAATCAGCGCGATGTGGGGATCGGTGAAGGGTTTGGGGGCGGAGAAGAGGGTGATTAGCGGCATGATTTCAATAACAATCATGTCATTGCGAGCGAACGAAGTGAGCGCGGCAATCCCAGGTTTGATGGTTAATGGGGATTGCTTCGGGCTTCGCCCTCGCAATGACACTATTTTATGGCACGATCATCAATATCTTTCAATGTCTTGTGCTGAACGCCCGCATTGATTTTCATCAATTCAGGGTTGGCGTGAACCAAATCCAAAACGTCTTTCCACGAAAAATCATCGCGTCCATCGAAGCGGAGGTAGACTTCGCGCATGAATTCCAAATCTTCGGGTGTGTCCACCGTCCAGCGGTAGTCGCCGAAGTCGGTGGTGTGATGAAGCAGGGCAACGCGGTATCCGCGCGGGGAGATGCCATATTCCAGCCTGCGGTTGGCTTTGTTTAGTTCCACGCCTTCGTAAAGATATGGCATGGCGTGTTCGCGGTGCTGGGGTGCTTTTGCCTTCTTCCACGCCTGTTTCAAGGCTTCGAAGGTGCAGACTTCCACATCCAAGCCGATGGGATACGTCCGATGCCAGGGCGGCGGCAGGCGGTTGCACACGAAGTCCGCGGAGAAGGCAAGTTCATCGGGCAGCAAGGGGCGTTTCAATTCCTCCAGCGGGTCGGGCATGCCCTCGAAGCGCCCCCAAATGGCGTTGACGGCGTCGTCAATCAGATCGGGGTCAATCACAGGACAATCCGCCGTGATGCGGACGACCACATCCGCTTTGGCTTGCAGGGCGGTTTGATAATAACGGTCCAGGACATCATACAGATTGCCTCGGGTGTAGGGAATGCCCGACAGGTCGCAGTATTCCGCTACGGGGTCGTCTGAGGCGTCTGTCGTCGTGGCGAAAATCACGTCATCGAGAGTCTTCGCCCGCGAGGTGCGAATGTAGACGCGCTGTAACATCGGCTGTCCTGCGATGTCTGCGAGAATCTTCCCCGGCAAGCGGGAGGAAGTCATGCGTCCCTGGATGATGGCGACAACTTTTGGTTTCATAACTGGCTGTAAGTCGAAATTAATTTCGACTTACGAAGTTTGCGCCTCCGATGGGATGGGAAGCGGAGTCACAAATCCTTTCGCTCTAAATTTCTCGACATACTCGCGCACGATCCAGTAATCGAGACCGACCTGCTCGGCGATGTCGAAGATGGTGTGTTGACCTTCGAAGCGCATCATGATCTTTTCGATGGCGCGGTTGAGCGCCCAGTTCTCGCGCCAGTCCACCCAGAGACCGTGACCGCTGAGAAATACGGGTCCGCGGAAGGTGCGCCTGGGGATGTAATTGCTGGCGTAAACGCGGATGATCTCTTCAGCAGTTTGCGCCGCGCCAACGAGCATGTCTTCGTGCATGATGTCGAGATTATCGTCGGTGGTGTGATATTCGTCGTAGGGCCAGCGGTTGAGCGAAATGCACGGCACGTTGACGCCAGGTCCGTTGATGACGCGCTCGTCGTTGGCGGGGGCGGCGGCGAAATCGCGTTCCTCGTGTTCGATATTTTGTAATTGGTAATGGGTAATTCGGTCAAGGAGGTGGTTATGCTGGCGGGTATGATGCCATGCGATTTTGTTTTTGTTCCCTGTCATCTCCATGAAGATTCCGCCGCGCAGATTCGGGATGAGCGACTCGTTATGCGCGAGCCAGGCAATCGTGCCGATGGTTTCAGGTCCAAACCAGAAGCGGATGCTCATCGAGCCAGCAGGCAGCGGATTCTCCGCCAGCCGCCGCGCCAATTCAATGGCGCTGACCACACCTGCGCCGTCGTCGTTTGCCTGCATGGGGTGACAGGTATGCGCCTGCACGAGAAACTCGCCCGCTTCGGGGTTCGCTCCGCCTTCGGGATGGATAACCGCCGTGGCGGCTTTGAATCCCTGCTTGGGGTCGGTGACAAACTCGGATTTGATGACCGCGTGATATTTCTTGTCATGCGGGAGTTTGTCGAAGGTGTTCTTCGGCATGCAAAAGCCCCAGTCCCGTTCGTAGTATTTGAAGACCCACGGCACGGTATGCGGACGTTTCTCGTTGAAATACAAGTGCGGCTGTAGTTCGTCAAAACTCAAGACTTTATCAACAGGCAACGAATACGAAACGATGTGAAGCGGGTTCTCCTTGAAATCCACAATGCGTTCGCCATCTTCCGTTTCGAGATACGCTTCGTGAACGACATACCTTTCAGGCACTTTCCACGTCCAGACGGGGGTCAGCGGCGCGTAGGTCTCGATGGTGTAGTTGGATGAATCAGGCATGTACGAGCCGACGATCTCCAATGTCCTGTCATGATCGTCGGAGGCAAGGGTGCGGTGCAGGGGGAAGAATTCCGCGAGGATGGATTTGAGGGAAGGGTAGGGTTTCATAATTTCATACCCTCACCCCTACACCCCTCTCCCAAATGGGAGAGGGGACGGGGGAGAGGGTTAATACTTCGGCTCTTCGATGTAATGCAGTTTCTCAGGATGCTCTCTCACGATCACGGACATATTGTCGTAGAAATCGTTCGCGGTTGCAAAATGCACCTTCGCCGCGCCGACCTGGATTTCCTTGATCACGCCTGCCGCGAGCAGTTCATTCATGCCAGGGTTGATGTACGTCTTGACCGTATCATCCTTGCGCACGAACATCGAATACACTTTGACCTGCGGCTTGCGGTCATAGCCCACGTAAATTCCAGAGAATTCCTTTATGCGGCGGTAATCGCAGCCGACGTTGTACTCGATGTAATGATGCATCGAAAACGTGCTGTTGAAATCCAAGCCGATGCTCACAATCGTCCCGTTGATTCTGTGGAATAACGCAAACGCCGAATTCGGTCCGTATGCCTCCACGTCATCGGTTTTGAGGAACTCCTCCGCGCGTTTGCCCAAAACGGAGAAACTGTAAATCGGATGCGGAGTCCGCTTTGCGTTCGGTCGGAGGCGAGCCTGTTCGGTGATCGCGCCCATCCGCGAAGGCGTCTCCAGTACGTCCCAATAATGGTTTTCCGTCCACGACTGGAAGTTGAAGGCGGGGAACATCACCGTGCCATCCTTTCCCGCCAGTTCGATGAACGCATCAATCACCGTGTCCGCGCCGCCTTCCACGCCGCCCAGCGACTTGTATGACGTGTGCACCATGATCGTGTCGCCGTTCTTGATTCCGATTTGACCAAAGCCTTCAATGAGTTGTTGTTTGGTGAGCATGATTTCCTTTCATGGGATTGCTTACCACTTTGTGGCACAAGTCGGGCTATCGCCCTCGCAATGACATTTGATTATAGACTTCCATCAACGCAGCGGCATTCTTCTTCCAATCCGCGCGCCTCTCGGCGGACCTGCGGGCTGCTCTGCCGACCTCAGGCAGATTCTCCCGTTGATTCATCGCCGCGAGAATCTTCTCCGCCAGGTGATCTGCGTCCCCATCGCGGAACAGCCAGCCGTTGACTCCCTCTTCGACCCACTCTTGATTGGCGGGAATATCCGAGACCAGACACGGCAACCCGCACGCCAGCGCCTCCATCAGCGATACGGACGAGCCGTCCACATGCGAGGGCGAAATGTACAAATCCGCCATATCATACCAGCGCGGCAGGTCGGTTTGGGAGATCTGCCCGCCGAAGGTGACTCGCTCCAGCACGCCGCCGCTTTGCAGAATCCTGCGGATGTTCGCGCCCTGCGAGCCGCCGCTGAGCAGGATCAAATCCACATTATCTTTTTGCTGCGCCACTTTGACGAACGCCCGCGCCAGCACATCCACGCCGTAGCGGGTTTCCCAGGAGCGGTTGCAGAAGAGCGTGAAGTGCTCCGTATTCGGCGACCCGTGATCCGTGTTGGGTTTGAAGTGGTCGAGGTCAACGCCCCAGGGGATAACGACCATCTTTTCGGGGTTCATGCCGTAGGTAATTGCCTTGTCGCGCGTAACGTTGGCATCGCTGGTAAAAAAATCTGTCCTGCGCAAAACATAACGTGTCACCCACTCCCACCATTTGTTTTTGTGGACGTCGTCCATCAAGTCGAAGCCCCACGACATGGTGAGGAGCGGTCTCGCGCCAGCGAGGATGGCGATAAAGGCGCAGGTCTGGATCGGACCCGCATGGACAAGATCAGGCTTGATCTCACGGGTCAAACGTCGAAAGTCCAAGGTCAGAGCGGGCAGGTCCCGCCATTGGAATGGTTTTTTGCCGCCCTTCCAAATCACCTGCGTCACACCTTCGGGGACGGGGCGGTCTTCCACTTGTCGGCGATTCCCTTCGAGTTGAACAAAGAACGCCTCATGCCCGCCATCCACAATGGCTTTGAGGAAGCGATGATCGTGAGTGGAATAGCCGGGGGAGAAATAGAGTATTCTCAAAGTTCCAGGTTCCAAGTTTCAGGTTTCAAGTTTTGGAAGTTGGCGAAGGCTTGGCAGGACGATGGGGATTTTTCAATACGGATTTCTTCAACCCTCCAATGAGCGCCCTGGTTTTTTGCGCCTGTTCGTAACAGGTTTTGAAAACGTCTTCGGTGATATGGTTGACATCCAGCGCCGCATAACAAAGCGACTGAACTTCGACAGCCGAACGGCGGGCCATGCCGAGGAAGCGGGCGAACTCAACGGAGGATTCATTGTCAAATCCCTCCGCAATGTTGGTCATCGCCGAAAGCGCCGCCTCCCGAAATTGATCGCGCATCCCGAAATCCTGCGCGAACGGGCCTTTCGCCGAAACTTGATATGCCATTCGCATCAATTTCCGCGCCTCCTGCCAGGCGACCAAATCCTCGAACCTTGTCACTGCTGTCATTTCTTCCTCCTGTTTTGGTCTTATGGTTGAAATTTAATTAATCGCTCCCGTTCAGGTAAAACGTGGAACTTGAAACGTGGAACGTGAAACTTGGAACTCACACACCCAACTCCACCCACCTCAATTCCTTGCCCTTGGGCATATCCACCAGCGCCTTCGTGCCAATGACATTTTCGATCTCATGCGGCTTGACGGCTCCAGGCGTGGCGGGACGCAGAACGTCAATCATGTCGCGGGTGAAGGTTTCGCCAGCCTTGATGTCGCGCGCGGCGCGCAGACAGCGGCGTTGGACAACCTTCGTCTCCTGTTCGTTGGCGGCGATGAATTTATCCGAACTGCCGAGCGAGCGTTCGAGCAGGCGGGTTTCCTCGACCATCTTCGCCCAGTTTTCGGGGTTCATCGCAAATTTGTGGTCGGGACCTTCGCGGTCGTTGCTGTCGGTGAAGTGCCGCTCGATCATGCGCGCGCCGAGCGTCACTGCGCCGAGGACGGGGGCAACCGAATGGGTGTGGTCGGACAGACCCAAAATCACGCCGGGGAACATCACAGAAAAAGTTTTGAGGACGTTCAAATGCAGATGGTCGTAGTTATCGGGGCTGGCAGTGTAGTTGGTGTTGCACTGCATCAGACACAACTGTTTGTTGACTTTGAGAATCGCATGGACGGCGCGCTGCACATCGGCAATATCCGCCGCACCGCAGGCGATGATCATCGGCTTGCCTTTGGACGCCATGTGTTCGAGCGCTTCGATCCAGTCAATTTCGCCGGAGCCAGCCTTGAAAGCGGGGATGTACGGGTCCACATGCTCGATGGAGTCGTAATCGTAGGGCGAGGTGAAGAAGTCAATGCCAACCTTGTCGCACTCTTCTTTCAGGATGGGAGTCCAATCCTGCGGGAGGGATGCGGCGGCGTAGACCTCGGTGACGGAACGCTTCCAACTCGCCTGGTGACTGACCTTGGAATTCATGTGGGTGAATCCATACTCCGAGACGATCCTGGGCGCCTGGAAATGCTGGAATTTGGCGGCATCTGCGCCCGCCTCTTTGGCGAGACGGATGAGCAGTTTGGCGCGCTCCAGATCGCCGTCGTGGTTGGCGGCGATGTCGGCGATGAAGTAGGTGGGGTGGTTCAAGCCGATCGTTCGGTTTCCAAATTGGATTTCCATTCTGTTCCTCCGATAGCAAATGCGTTATTGTCGAATTTTCGACCATATATTCAGAATTTTTTACCGCTAAGCGCGCCATGTTCTTCCCGGTGGGCTGTGGCGTGAGAAGCCTCAGCGAAGGTCAAGGCTGGGGCGGGCGGACAGGCGTCCCGTAGGACGGAAGCGGGGATTCCATCTTGTGGATAAACACCAGCCAGCCTGTGGATAAGTGCAGGGATTCTGTGGATAACTTTAGGTCAGGCGGAATTAATTCCGCCTTACGCCTGTTGATAACTGCGAATTTTCTGTGGATAACCCTGCCGGAACTGTGTGTAAAACTCGTCCAAACCGGTGGAAAAGTCCGGTAGATTCTCGCCCAAATCTGTGGATAACTTGTTGGTAGAAAGCCACAAATTGTTGGCGCGGCGCGCCAGCAGACCGGAGAAACTGACGGACTTGGGGGTGATGTCGCTCTCACGCATGCGGAACTTACGGGCGATTTCGACACCGAACTGATACTTGCTCATGGCTTGGGCGCCAACCAGGTGATACAAGCCCCCCAGCCCCCGCTTCAGCATCTTGACGAGGAGGCGGGCAGTGTCGTTTGCCAGCATCGGACAAAAGACGACGTCGGTGAAGCCGCTCATGCTTTTGTTGTGGCTGAGGTTGTGGTAGAAGAACTCCGCCAGGCTGCGCCTGCCGCTCAGGCTCCAGCCATAAAAATTGACACGCGCTACGATGGCAGACGGGTTTTCCGTCAGCACCGCCCACTCGCCGTCCAGTTTGGTTTTGGCGTACACCCCAAGCGGGTTGGGTTTGTCGTCTTCGGTGTAGAAGCCTTCCTTTTCGCCGTCGAAGACCGCGTCGGTGGAGATGTGAACAAGCTGGATATTCCGCGCTTTGCAGGCGCGCGCCAACCGGCGGGGCAGGTCGGTGTTCAGGCGTTTGGCAAGGTCGGGGTCGTTCTCGCAGGCGTCGAGGTCCGCGAGAGCCGCGCAGTTGACCACCCAGTCGGGCTGCGCCGCGTCGAGGACGGCATCCACAGCGCGCGGGTCGAGCAGGTCCTGTTTCAAGACCCTGAACGGCGCTCTGGTCAATTTGCCGCGATCCACGCCGATGATCTCATGCCCGCCCATCATTTCCTGGGCGAAGTTGATTCCGAGCAAGCCGCTGACGCCGGTGAGGAGGATTTTCATGATTTCATTCCCGGTGTAAGTAGACAAGTAGACAAGTACACAGGTACGCAGGTAGACAAGCAGGTGCGATGATAGCGCTTGTGTACTTGTTTACCTGTTCACCTGCGTACATTTTCATCCTTCAAGTTTACCCTGCGCGAACAATTCCTCAAATGGCGCAACGTATCGTTTGATGCCTTCCACATCCAGCCATTCGGTGTTGTTGTCGCTCGAGTACGAAAAGCCCTCACGAAGTTCCCTTCCCTTGTCCTTCCATGAATAGCCAAACCATGTCGCTTCGGCAGGCTGGACGACGAACATCCTGTCGAGTTCGATGGTGTGACGCGCTTCGTCTTCCGAAATCAATACTTCGTGCAGTTTCTCGCCGGGGCGGATGCCGATGATCTCCAGTTTTGCGTCCGGCGCGATGGCTCTGGCAAGGTCGGTGACTTTGGTGCTGGGAATCTTCGGCACGAAGACCTCGCCGCCTTCCATTTGCCCGATGCAGGAGATGACGAACCGCACGCCCTGTTCCAGCGAGAGCCAGAAGCGCGTCATGCGTTCGTCGGTGATGGTGACCTTGCCATTCGAGCGCTGCTTCAGGAAGAGCGGCACCACCGAGCCGCGGCTGCCGACGACATTCCCGTATCGGACGCAGGAGAAGCGGGTCTTTGTCCCCCCGGCATAGGCGTTGCTTTGAATGGTCAGCTTCTCCGCCGCGAGTTTGGTCGCGCCGTACAAATTTGCCGGGCTGACGGCTTTATCCGTGCTGACGGTAAGCACCTTTTTCACACCCGCATCCAGCGCGGCTTCGACGACATTTGCCGTGCCCATGATGTTGGTCTTGATGGCTTCCATCGGGTTGTACTCGCAGGCGGGCACCTGCTTGAGCGCCGCCGCATGGACGACGATATCCACCCCGTGCATCGCGCGGACGAGCCGCTCGCGGTCGCGCACGTCGCCGATGAAATAGCGCAGGCGCGGGTCGTTGAATCCGCCCACCTGCATTTCGTGCTGCTTCAACTCGTCGCGGCTGAAGATGATGACCTTCTTCTGCTGGTGATCGTCCATCAATATCCTCGTAAACTTCTTGCCGAACGAGCCTTTGCCGCCGGTTACGAGTACCGCTTTCTTTTTCCAATCCCTGAATGAGTACCACTTGATTTTTCCAATCCATGAATACCTCTTGATTTTCAACGGTGATCAAGCAGGGCTGATGGCTGAGCAGCAACGCTTTGCGCCGCCGCCCGACCAGCAGGTATCGCAATCATTAGAGTTTACTCCGAATTCCTGCAATACTCCCTGTCAACAACTTGTTTAACATCCTCGCTCAACGGTTCTTGAATGGCGCGCAACATCCCGCACGCCTGCACGCGCAGGGATTTGTCGCCGACCACACGCTTTGCGGTCTGTTCCAGCCGTTCCGCATTCCCGGTAATTGCATACGCTTTCAGGAACGGCAGCCATTCCACGCGGTCTTCGGGGCTGAGGTCCAAATCGAGCGCCTGCTCGCCCAGCAAAACCACCTCATCCCACCCGCCGGTCTGCGCCGCCAATTCCGCTTTTTGGAAGTAATAGCACCAGTCGTGTTCCGGCTCTTCGCCAAAGATCGAAACAGGCGGCAAAGCGGATTCGGTTCCTGTGAGCACGTTTTCAATCTTCGATGCCGAAGCGGTCAACGGCACATTCACCGGGTCGCTGGATGAGATCAGCGGCTGGGTCCCGTCAATCACATGCACACACGAGGTCAACGTTGGCTGGCTTAAGACGAGTATGTTTCCATAGTCGAGCGTAAATGTGTGACTGCGGTATCCCGTTTCGATCAACTGAGCGCCATCCAAAATGCCGGGCAGATTCTCGCTGTTCAACGTCAACCCGGACAGCGGATAATGCACGGGGATTTCTCCCGTTGGTTCGGGAAAGTAAATCACATTCGCGGCTTCCATCAAACCGTACCCGCCGTCTCCCATGCCGGGCAATGGGTAGTGAACCACCAGCAAGGTCCCGGCGCGAAGCGATGGCGCTCGCCAACTCACCTGCCACCAAAATTTTTGCAGCGCCTTTTCTTCCGTCACCGCATTCGTTGCAATCCCAAAATGCGCGAGCGCCGCAAACCCGATCAACACATACAACGCCGCCGCGCGGATTTTTTCGAGCGCGAACAAATTCAAAAACGCCGCCATGAAAACCCCGGCGGCAAGCGACGCGGGCAAACCGTAGTGTGAAAAACCGCCAATATCAACGGAACGATTCGCCATGACGACCGGCAGGACGCCGAAAATCATTCCCAGCCCGCCGAGCGTCAACGCCTCTTTCTGGACTTGAACCTGCCAGCCCTCCCCAGCCTTTTCCCCCGCCGAAAGTTTGATTCGTCTCTCCGCAAAGATGACGAGCAGAATGACGAACGCAGCGAGCAAAACACCAAATGCAACGTCGCGCAACCGCATTGCCTGAACAAACGGCGGGAATTGATCGAGCCAAGCCAGCACGCTGAGATTCAGCAGGCTTTTGTAAATTTGCAGCAGCCAGTCCATGCCCGCGCCCAGGGGATTGGCGAAAAATACGCCCAACTGACCGCCGATGTCGGTTGCCTTGCGTTCGTTGGTGAAGAAGAAGATGCGCCAGACCGCAATCCCAAGCGGAATGACCAGCGTCCATGCCCAGGCTTTGACCGTATTGATCAACCGCTTCCAAAAATCAAGTTGACCATCCCGATTGACCAGCAAATACACAGCAATAAAGCGGAACGCTTCCATGCCGATGGCGTAATCCACCAGGGCGATGTACGCCCAGCCGGTGAAAACCGCGCCGATGATGTAAGCAATTCTCTTGAATTTGCTCGAGGCGGCGTCCCCGCCGCCGGGGACGGCGGCTGGAGCAACAAGTTGAATCGCCTTCAACGTAAACGCAATCGAAAAGACCTGCAAAGCCAGGCTGGCGATCATCGGCTGGTACTCGATGGCGCTGATCCACCAGAAGTAGCCGGGGAAAATTGCAAAGAGCAGCGCGGCAATGAAATTGAACTTCCGATTGCCCCGCCAGAGGATGTCGAAAATCCACAGCGCGCCGAGAGCGCTCAACCCGCGCCAGACGAAAGCGCCGATGTGCCACGGAAGCGGGTTTACGCCAAACAGCAGAAAATACCATTCAAAGAAAAAACCGCGCGCCGGGCGGTCAATGCGGAACATCTCATGAAAAACCTTCGCCCCGCCGATCATCCCGTCATAGACGTAATACCAGTCGTCCTTGTAATACGTCAAATTGCCGATGTGCGGCAGATACACAACGGCGGAGATGAGAAGAAGAAACAGGAATTCGGGAAATGGTTTTTTCATTTACGATTTTTGATTGACGATTGACGATTTGACTGTCGAGTCACGCTACCCTCTTCGAGGATAAGCAAACGTAACCTGCGGGAATCTTTATTAGTCAATCCGTTTGGATGGCAGGCTTTTATTGCGTGCCACATCCAGTTCCAAACCCATCAAAGGGGAAGAGCGAAAGAACTCGGAAAACTTTACCTGCGCTTTTTGCAAAGCCTTGTATTCCGCATAGGAAACCACGACCACCGTCTTGCGTCCATGTCGCGTAATGACCTGTGGACCCTGTTTCAACGCACGCGCAATGACTTCGCTCAATTGATTTTTCGCCTCGTGAACCTGCCAGGTTTTGTTCATAAGCATTCCTTTCAAACTCTGTCCATTCCAGCCAGATTTATCTTGCTCGAAATGAGTATTAACCGCTCGTCTTCCTGACCACGATCAACGGATATTGCCCATTTTCCGCAAAGAACTTTGGGAACACATCTTCCAGCCAAAACACAAGCCGCAAAAACGTCCGCCCGCCGAAGGGACGCACGAACCAGCGCATGATGCGCGTGCTGAGACTGCGCCAGGGTTTGATTTCAATCGTCATCTGCGAGCCAATTTCACGCTTGAGCCATTCGGGCGTCATCTTTTGGACGAACGTCCCCGCGGGGTCTTCCTCGTTCAGCCATTCCTTCTTTTTCTTTTCGGAGCGCCCCGACATTTTTCGCATCAGCCCGATGAGCGGCTCCGCCATGCGAATCAACAACGGGTTATGCCAGCCGTTGACGATAGCCGCCATCCGCCCTGGCGCCAGCACGCGGTGGATTTCGGCATAAGCGCGCAGATGTTCGGGCAAAGCGAGATGGTGAATCGCGTGCATCGAAACCGCGCCGTCGAACGCATCATTCTTAAAGGGAAGGTTTGCGAGGTCACCCACAACGAACAGCCCGTGTGAGCCGATTCGATTCCGCGCCTCGCGCAAGGCTTGGATCGAAATATCGAGGCAGATGCGCCTTTCGTAGCCCGCGGAATAGGTCTTGTACTCCTCATACTGGACGGGACCAGACCCCGCGTCAAGCAGGAAGCGTCCTGTAGGAATCAGCCCATTCAGCACGCGCAGGCGCGTCTTGTGGATGTATTCGCGCGAGACGGGGCGCAGGTCTTCGTAGCGGGCGTTTTGATAATGTCCGTTTTCCTCCTGCTGCCAGCCGATCTCATCATAAAACTCGCGGACTTTTTGTTTGGTGTCGGTCATAATTTCCAGTCTATGTCATTGCGAGGGCATTCTTGCTCTTTGCCCGAAGCAATCTCCTTGTAGTGTCGCACGGCACCGCGGCGACGCTTCGTCGGGAAGAACACCCTCCTCGCAATGACATCTCATTTCCACGTAAACGGCTCGCCCACCAAAAAGCCGAAGGTGTCTTTGAATTGCTCCATTCCCTCATCGCTCAAGACGCGGTCGAGGGGCCACACAGCGAGATCGTCCCAGAAATTCATCAACCGCCAGGGGAAGGGACGCGGATATTCAAAGAAGAAACGGTAGGCGTAATTCCAGGCGAACTCGATCTGCTTTTCGTTCAATTGATGGGCGGGAATGTTACTCAAAACTTTTTCGAGCGTGGAATAATATTCATCCCACGTGTTCGGGTCGAGCGTGATGCCGCGCCCGCGATAGTGGGTCCTCCCGCACGAAATGACGGGACGCCCGTTCATCGCGGTTTCGAGACCGACGGTGGTGGTGTACGCCAAACCGACATCGGCGATCTCGATCAAGTCGTAGGTGTTGATCGGGTCCAGCGCGCCGATGACGTGAATGTGACTGGGCAGTTCTGGCAGCGCCTCGCGGACCACCGTTCCCATGGACTTTGCCTGCGGCACCAGTTTCTCGCCAGGGTGCACGCGGATGACGAGTTGGACATCTGTCCGTTTGGCGAAATATTGAACAGTCTTCGTAATCCATTCGGTCATGGAAGAGGCGAAGATGTCGCGTCCGAGCGTGAGGCTGTCGCCCAGCACGTTCGCGGCGAGCATCACGACGGGACGCTTATCCAGCCCCAGCAGGCTGCGGGTGGTATCCGCTCCCTGCGAAGAAACATACTGCCACAGTCGTTTCGATTTGCCCCACACACGTGCGCCGCGGCGGGCGTTTTCCAGGTCCGCCACGCGCTCGTACATTTCGTCGGTCATCGGCAAATGACAGCGCGCCTCGACGAGATAATCCGTATCCTGCTGCATGATGGACGAGTTTTGCGCCAGCCAGATCTGCTCGCGCTGGTCGTTGAATTCGTAGGTCACGGCATCCACGCCGAGGTGACGCGCAACACGAAACACGATTCCCATTTCCAAAATCAAGCCGTTGGGGATTAACACCACGTCGGGCTTGTTCGCCTGCATCCATTCGAGCGCGGCTTTGGCGGCGAAGGTGTTGCGTTGAATCCGCAAATCGTAGAGCGCGCGGTCGGACGGATCGTTCATGTCCACTTCTTCGCGCATGAGGGTGTATTGCGCATCCCACAGGGAGACTTCTTGGATGTCGGCTTGAAGTTCGGCTGGCAAGTCGAAGGTCGAAGGTCGAAGGCGCTGCCCTGAGCTTGTCGAAGGGTCGAGCATCGAGATATGCTTTGTCAAAGGTGAAAGCGAAGCGAGAGCATCTTTTGTGTGCAGAACCCGCTGACGCTGGGTGAACTTATCCTTTTCCTTATGCCATTCGGAGTAGGGCAATGTCAACAGCGTGACATCGTGTCCCAACCCTGCCAGCGCCAATCCGAGGTATGCGGATTGCTCGATCCAATAATGAAGCGTGGCGAAAAACAAAACCTTTTTGCCAGTCTTGGCAGTCTTCGCAAACGGTTTGACCGCCTCCACCGCTGCAGGCAGCGACTTTTGCAAGCGATCCAAATTGAAGTGGTCGCGCCGCGGACGGTTTCGCAACGCGGACCGAAGCATCCAGTCAATTTCGGCAGTGAAGGGCAGGTCGCCCAGAATTTCGCGGAGGGGGTTTGTCATAAGCGGTTGCAGGTTGAAAGTTGAAGGTTGAGAGTTGAAGGTTGAAAGTTAAAGGTTCTAACTTGCAACTTTCAACCTGGGACCTTCTAACCGATCTTCTCGATCTTCCAATTCAATCTCGGGCGAATCGGTCCCACGCGCGGCTCCGCCCATTGCGTGCCGGGCGCGCCCGAAATATCCACATTGAAAGCCAGTGCGTTCTCGTCCATGAAATAGCGGCGCACGCCGAACGAACTGGCATTCACGCCGACCACATAACGTCCTTCATTGAATAGATCGGCGGGAAGCTCCGCGCGGCTGACGTAATGCCCCGCATCCCGCGTGTCGAACTTTTCATAAAGCGCGGGCGTATCCGTATCGAACGACGTAAAGACATACTCGCCGCGCATCGTGCTGACGTACAAACCAATTCGCAGACCCGTGATGGGCGAACTGAGTTTGTATTCGAACTCGACGGTGACGGGTTCGGTGGAACGAACCGTATCCACGACCTTCCCGCCTCTTTCTCTGACCTTGAGGCTGATCGGCGTAAAAGGCTGACCCGCCGCTGGGATCTCGTCCGCCTCCCAGAGGCGTTCGCCCGCCTGCGACTGCCCCGACGAGAGATAAAAATCCACCGCCTCCTGTGTCGGTCCGCGCATGATGAGTTGTCCCTTGTTCAGCACAATCGCTTCCTGCGTGAGGCGCAGAATGGCGGACATGTTGTGGCTGACGAACAAGACCGTGCGTCCCTGCTGCGCCACGTCGCCCATCTTGCCGAGGCATTTCTTTTGGAATTCGGCGTCGCCCACCGCCAGCACTTCGTCCACCACGAGGATTTCGGGTTCAAGGTGCGCGGCGACGGCGAAGGCGAGGCGCAGGTACATGCCCGATGAATAGCGTTTGACGGGCGTGTCAATGAACTGGCTGACTTCGGAGAAGTCCACGATCTCGTCGAATTTGGCGTCAATCTCCGCGCGCTTCATGCCGAGGATCGCGCCGTTCATGTAGATGTTTTCGCGTCCCGTCAATTCGGGGTGGAAGCCCGTCCCCACTTCGAGCAGCGAGCCGACCCGTCCGCGCACGGTGACGGTTCCCGTCGTCGGTTCGGTGACGCGGGAGAGAATCTTCAACAACGTGCTTTTGCCCGCGCCGTTGCGCCCCACAATGCCGAGCACCTTGCCCTCTTCCAAATCGAAGGAGACATCCTTCAACGCCCAGACGTAATTCTGGTTCATGCGGCGGTCCGATTTGCCGATCATCGCCTTCGCCAGCCGCACGGGCGCGGAGACCGTATCCACGATCACGTCGCGCAGCATGTTATAACGGAACTTCGTCTCCGCCGCGCCGATCTTGTATTGCTTGCCGAGATTGTGTACGGAAATTGCTGTGGTCATAAATTCTCATTAATGTCATTGCGAGGGCGGCGTTCTTCCGCCCGAAGCAATCTCCAATTTAGGCAGGGATTGCTTCGTCGCGAAGAGCAAGAGCGCTCCTCGCAATGACATATCCTAAATCGTATCCGCAAAGGTCTTTTCCATGCTTCTGAAATAGAAGAGACCAGATATAAAGATCAAGATCGAAATGCCAACCGAAACCCAAAGGGTGATATCCGGTCCGCTGCCGACGCCGAGCAGCGCCCAGCGAAAACCGTTGACCACGCCCGCCATCGGGTTGAGGGAATAAGCGATCTGCCATTTCTCCGAAATCACAGAGGCGGAATAGGCTACGGGCGTGGCAAACAGCCAAAACTGAGTCAGAAACGGAAGCGCCTGGTTCACATCCCGATATTGGACGTTGATCGCTGAAAGCCAGAGGGCAACTCCAAGCGCAGTGATGATCGCAAGCAGGAGGAATAGCGGAAGTGTCCAGAGCAGATGCCAGGCGGGAGCAACCTGGTAAATGAACATCAGAATTACGAGAATTACAAAGGCAATCAGAAAGTCCACCATGCCCGCGAAGACCGAGGCGGTCGGTAGGATCAGGCGCGGGAAGTAGATCTTCGTCACCATGTTTTGGTGCGCCACGAGCGAGCGGCTGCCCTGATTGAGCGCCGTCACGAACAGACCCCACGGCAAAAGCGCGGTGAATGAAAAGACAGGATAGGGAATGCCTTCGGTGGGAAGTTTTGCCACGCGGTCGAAGAGGAACGTAAAGACCAGCATGGTCATCACCGGCTGGACAACCGCCCATGCCATGCCCAGCAGGGTCTGTTTGTATTTCACCTTCACATCGCGCCAGACCATGAAGAAGATCAGTTCACGGTAGTGCAGCAGGTCGCGGAGGTTTAATGCTGCCAGCCCCTTGGACGGCTTGATGTAAACGGTGTGGGGTTCGTGGGGATTCGATTTTGAGATTTGCGTCATTTTTTCTCTGTCAAAAGTCGAAGGTCAAAGGTCTTCTTCCAACCCTCGACTTTCGACCTTCGACTTATTTTATTTTGTCTCGATTTGCCTTGAACCATTCAATCGTGCGCCGCACGCCTTCTTCGAACGGGACCTGTGCGCTCCAGCCAAAGAGTTCCTTCGCGCGGCTGACGTCGAGTCCGCGTCGGGGCTGACCGTTGGGCTTGTCCGTCTGCCAGACGATTTTTCCCTGAAAACCGGTCATCCTGACGATCATCTCCGTCAGGTCCTTGATGGAAATCTCGTAGCCGGAGCCAAGGTTGACAGGCAGGTCGCCATTGTACTTCTCGGCGGCGGTAACGATGCCGTCGGCGGCGTCTTCTACATATAAGAACTCGCGCGTGGGCGAGCCATCGCCCCAGACGGGTAATTCCTTGTCGCCGCGTTCGTTCGCTTCAATCGCTTTGCGGATGAGGGCGGGAATCACGTGTGAAGTCTGCAAATTGAAGTTATCGCGCGGACCGTACAGGTTCACGGGCAAAAGGAAGATGGCGTTGAAGCCGTACTGCTGGCGATACGCCTGCGCCTGCACGAGCATCATTTTCTTGGCAAGCCCATAGGGCGCGTTGGTCTCTTCGGGGTAACCGATCCAAAGATCGTCCTCCTTGAAGGGAACAGGCGTGAACTTGGGGTAGGCGCAGACCGTGCCAATGGCGACGAATTTGCCGATGCCGTTTTTGTACGCCTGGTGCATGAGTTCGACGCCCATCATCAGGTTGTCGTAGAAAAACTCGGCGGGATGTTCGCGGTTCGCGCCGATGCCGCCCACGTTCGCAGCGAGGTGGATGACGACCACATTCTTCGGATCAATGCCGTTGAGCGTGTCCGCATACAGGCGCCTGATGTCGTTCGGGTCCACCAGGTTGTAGTTTTCGATGCGCGGGATGAAAATATCCATTGCGCCGCGCTGCTTCAACTTTTCAGTCACGAACGAACCGAGAAAACCCGCTCCGCCAGTGACGATCACTTTTTTGTCTTTCCAGAAATTTTCTGCCATGTTTGCTCCTTGTATATGTCCTTGCGAGGAGGGCGTAAGCCCGACGAAGCAATCTCCTTGGGAGATTGCTTCGTCGCTCCCTATGGTCGCTCCTCGCAATGACATTATTGAACAATAAACTGCGCGTTCCTGTATCTATCATCAGTCGGGTCTTTGATCAACCCGGTTTTCAATGCAAACAATACCTCGCGCACGCCGTCGTCAACGGTCAGCGTCGTTTCGAACCCCAGCACACGCCTGATCTTCTCGAACGAGACTGTGATGTCGCGCATATCGCCGCCGAAGGTCAGGTCCTTGTATTCGACCACCGTTTCGGGCATGCGCTTTAGCACAAAGCCGACGATATCGTTCTTGGAATAATTTCCGTTCTCCGCGCCGAGGTTGAAGACCTGCCCGCGGATTTTCGATTGCTCCGCCTCCAACCCCATGATGACTCCCCGCACCACGTCACGGATGTGGACGAACGAGCGCGAGTATCCGCGCTGGTAGATGATCAGCTGCCGCCTGGTAAACGCCTCCAGCACGAACTGGTTGACGATGAGATCGAAGCGCGTGCGGGGGGAAATGCCGTAGAGTGTCGCAAAACGGAAGATCAAGGGAGCGCAAACCGCATCTTTCTGGGACAGCAAGAATTCCTCCGACGCGATCTTTGTCTCCGCATAAAGCGACTGCGGGTTAAGGGAGGTCTCCTCCGTAACCGGCTTGCCGTTTTCAGACAACCCGTAATTGCTGTATGTGGACGCGAACACGAACCGCTCCACGCCCAGATCCGCCGACTGCTCGAAGACCAGTTTCGTCGCCTCGACGTTGTACTTCCACGCCACCTGCTTCCCCACCGCCTGACAGGCGGGAAAGCCGACAATGCCCGCGAGATGGACAACGACATCCGGCTTTTTCCATTCTTTTTTGACCGCGTCGCGCACGGCGCGGCGTTCGGTCACATCCGCTTTGAAGAAGTGAAAGTTGGGATGACTCAAAAACGGCAGGATGCTTTCGCCGCCGAAGAGCAGCGTATCCAGGAGTGTGACCTGGTAATTTTGCCGGAGCAGTTCCGAGGTCAGAAGGGAGCCGATGTAGCCCGCCCCGCCGGTGATGAGGACATGCTTTCCAGTCATTCCAAACCCTCCAGCCTGATCTTGTATCCGTCCAGCACAAGCGCAGGCGCGGATTTATCGTTCACCACCGCAATGCCCTGCTCGATGCAGGTCAATTTGCAAATATCCGCCACATCGCCCGAACCGGCGATGCGCACGCGGTCGAAGCCTGCCGCCCGCACTTTGGCAAGATGCTCCTTCACGCGCTGGCGGGTGCGGCGGTACACCGAAAAGGAACGCTCCACGTAATCCACCGCGAGGCGGGCGCGCAGGGCGAGACCTTCGGGCGTGATGATGTACCGCAGTTTCTTGCGCTCGGCACGCGAGACTTTAAGCGCGCCTTTCGCGATCAGGCGCTTGATGTGCCAGTTGACCGTGCCGACCGCCACGCCCAGCTGCCGCGCCAGCGTGGACTGATTGACATCGGGGTCGTTTTCGATCTGTTCGAGCAGGGTCAATTCGCGCAGTTCTTCGTTTGTAGATTCGACACTCATGCTTTATAATTCCAAAATTCAGTCACTGAATTATAACTCAATTGAAGCAGGAGGGGGGAAATTAAAAAAATGAAAGCCGCATGAAATGAAAGGCTCATGCGGCTTTCGTATTGATTGAGGCGAAGTCAAGTCGGCAGATTTGTCGCAAATGCTATGGAACTGGTGTATTGCAATGATTGAACCCATCAAAAACCATAGCGTAGTTATCTCCCTCTTGAACAATCAATGGATATGTCGTCTTGGTAACCCACAAAAAATCCTCGCTTACTGCGCCGCCGCCTGCATACCAGGGATTATAGAAAATTTCTGATACTTTTACACGAAAATTAATTTCTGCGCGAAACTCTTTTTCGGTGTTAAGAAGGCAAATTTGCCACTCATCAGGAATTGTAACGGAAATGATAAAGTACTCTTGTAACCTGACTCTGTTTGGGAGATCTTCGCCAGTGTAATAATCCAACCACTTAATTGCCAGGCTTTTAGCGACTTCTTCCTTATATCCCGGATCGGCCTTCTGACCAGCAATGTCCGTTACTGGTATAGTAGCTTTATAAGCAAAAGGAGGAATATATGCCGCTTCAGTCTGATTTGGTACCAACGGAATATAATCTTCCCCGGTCGCTATAGGCACGGGCGAAATAAAAACCTCCAAGGTTTCTGTAGGCACATCCGTGGAAACTGGCGCTTTGCATCCCGAAGTAATAATAGAAAGACCGGTCAATGCCCAGAGACAAATTATGGCAGGTTTAACCACTTCAACTTTCTCCTCCGCCTATTTTCGATAACCTGCAATCGTTACTGTATGCCATGTATACCGGGTAAATCGGGTATCACTAAGAGGACTTCGGTTGAGGGTTTGTATTTTTTAAGAGTCTCTTTTCCAATTTAAGAAGATAAAAATCATGGGTAAGAAATCGTACAATCCCATTTTCCATCCCAAGTATATATATCCCCTTCTCGAAAAACGAGCGGATATACAGATTTTCCAACAATCCACATACTGTCGAAGTCGAAGTTTCCACCACCAGCCAGCCAATGGTTATGTAAATAATCAATGAGTTTGGCATCGAAATTGATTTCTATGCGGAATTCATCCCGATAATCTCCAGGTAAACATTCCAAGGGTCCTTTGACAATATCCACATAATTGATGCGATACTCCTGCAATTGAAAGTTGTCTGGCAAATCATTGCTTGTATAACTGTCCAGCCAAATGACCGCAAGTTTGCTTGCAATAAGTTTGCGGGTCTCTAACGCAGATATGTCGCCCGAAATTGCCGACACCGGCACTACAGGCGCAGACGGATAATTGACTGGCGTTTTTGTTATTAGAACGCCAGGAATTTCGTAGGGTGTTTCAGTTGGCACCCCGGCGGAGGCATCCGTTAACGAAGGCGTTTCGGTGAAGACTGGAGTAAGCACAGGCGCGAACGTTTCAACAAAAATCGTATTTTCTTTATCGCCGGATATGTACCATTCCCCATCAATGTTAACTAGATAGAGGACAATCACCTGAAACCCATCATTCACATAGGCAGAAGCGGTATCTCCGATTATCTCCACTGATATAAATTTCAATTGACCCTTTCTCTGCGGGTTTTCAGCACGGGCGGGAGCCATACCCCATTTTGAATCTATAAGAGCGTTTATCTCTTCCTGGGTTATTTCCCTGTTTTCTGCTCCAGCCTTCTCCTTTAAATCTTCAAAACGCATTGCGCTGTCTTTCCACCAATTATAATAAGCGATTTTGTAATCCAGATATCCTGGCGTTTCCAAATCAGGGTTGCTAATGAAGAATCTAACGAATTCCATTTTTTCAGGAGCCACCACACGATTTATATCATTAACAAAAACGGATGGAAATTTTTCGGTATTAAAGGAGTACGATGCCTCTGCCTCAACATCATAAGCAGTTTCAACTACTCTTATAACCTCTTTTATTTCAGGCGTATCGGACAAAACAGGAGAGGTTACCGATAACGGGGAATTTTGGATATATGCAATTAGTTCATTAAGACTCCACTCATCATTCTCAGAGATTGCCCTATCGTCTTTAATCTCATACACGCCTTGGAATCTGCCGCCGGTTATCCGATAATGGCCGGGGACAATGTCGGCTGTCAATCCTCGCGTATCTAAATCTAAAAATAGAAGATACGTCTTATTGACTTCAAGTATGGCCTCATCTGTCATCATCTGCACATTATCCACTTTGCCCCCCAAAAAGCGAATGCGCACGGTTTTCTGCTGAATATCTCCTTTTAAGAGTTGTGCAGCATGAAAATCTATATCCGTAAAAATAATGTCATCAGGTGTAAGTCTCTGCACCGCGTCTCCCCCTGGTTTTTTTCCATCAGAGCTATTCCAACGACTGCCATAAATGGTATCTACATTACCTGCTACTATCAGATCCGCCTCCGATATGAGATCGTCAAGCGACATCCTGACATACGAGTTACGGGTTACGATGGTGATGGGTACGCTCTCATTCTTTTTTTCTTGTAGAAAAAAAGTGACAGATAGGATTAAGGTCGGGATTATTAAGTAAAAAATTTTATTTTTCATTTTGTTAACCCTTCGATAGATACTTTAGCAACGTGAATTTAAGTAGTCGGTCGAAATAAATTTTACAAAAATACGCTCCCGGCGGCGTCCCCGCCGCCGAGGACGGCGGCATGAGCAGGAATTTGTTTTCTAAAGCCAATTGATTCCATTTTCGTCTCCCGTTTCCAGGGTGATCCTGAAGGTTTCACCAAGCTGGAATCCATTAACATTGTTACGGTAGGACATGTCGCATTGAGATCATCTAAAAGAAGCCAATGACCAAACTCGTGTGTCATTACCTCTTGCACGCTAAAACTGATAGGTGATGGTGGAATGTTCGGATCAAACGGACGTTGGTCGTTAAAAATAGTATAAACATCCGTAAGGGTTGATCCTATATAGGCGTACCATGTATAGGCTGGTTCATAGTAATTATCAACATGCCCTGATTGACTTACAGAAAGGCTAAAGAGCTACTGCTCACCGAATAGGGCATAATTTGGTTGCTTCACGACCAAAGGAGGCCGCCGATGAGCAGTAGTCA
>QMIW01000035.1 GCA_024434165.1 Chloroflexota bacterium
CACCCGTCAACGCAATGAGACGGCGGCGCATCGCATCGAACGAGGAGGGTTTGGCTTCGTCCAGCGGCGCGGACCACGCATTGGGCAGCCGCCCGCAAAACAAAAGCAGGTCGCCTGCATTCAGGTCGGTTTGAGCGTAATGGATATTGATGGTCTGACTCGAACCCAAGCCTTTGCCTGAGATCACCGGCTCAAAAAAGTGACGCGACTCATTTTGTCCGAACCAGTACATGTGCATCGGTCCGCTGATGGAAAAAATGCACTGACTTTCGCGCACCGAAGCAAGCGACAGCCACGCCAATGCATACTGTCCGCGCGCGCTGGTAGACATGTTGCGTTCAAGCAGGGTCTTGTTCACAAAATCTGCGGCGGCGCGCAAAGCGCTGGTGACAGCCCGTGGAGTTTGATAATAAACATTGGCGGCGTCTTCTGCCAATTTTTTATATTCTGTAGTGGTGATGGTGGAATTGCCCGCCAACAGTAGATACACGATCAGGCGGTCCTGTTCGCGCCCGCGCGCGGCATTCTTCGGCGGCAAGAGCGCCAACATGCCGGGCATATCGGCTAGTTCCTGTCCGTTGATGCGGTAAAGGGGCGAGAGGTTGAGATCGAGTGGCATGTAAGATTGATGTCAAATCCCCTATCATTATACTGGTAAAATTCGACGGCTATGGACTATAGACTGCTCAATGATTTTTCTGAAATTGATTCCCGTGCATGGAACGATCTGCTGAGTGAATCCGTCAGCGATACGCCGTTTTTGCGTTACGAATATCAACATGCGTGGTGGCAGCATCTTGGCGGGGGCGAATGGAAGGATGCAAAACTCGTCCTCGTTACGGCTCACGAGAACGGCAAACTGACCGGCATCGCCCCGCTCTTCCTTGCGGAATACGAGAACCAGCCCGCCCTGCTCCTCAATGGCAGCATCGAAATTTCGGATTATCTGGATGTGATCGTCCGCGCGGAGGACCATGCCCGATTCATCTCCGGCCTGCTGGACTTTCTCGCTTCGACCCTGACCGGGAGTTGGTCCAACCTCGAATGGTATAACCTCCCCGATAACTCTCCGACTCTCGCCGCGCTCAAAGCCGAGGCGGAAAAACGCGGCTGGACCCACCTCGAAGAAATCTACCGTCCCACGCCGCGCATTGCCTTGAACGGCGATTTCGAAGAGTACCTCTCGCGCGTGGAGAAGAAACAGCGCCACGAGATTCGCCGCAAGATGCGCCGCGCGGCAGAATCGGGACGGGCGCGTTTTTACATCGTCCCGAAGGATGCGGATATCGAACCCGAGATCGAAGCCTTCTTCCGGCTGATGACCCAGGACCCGAACAAAGCCCTTTTCCTTCAAGATGGGATGCGCGACCAGTTCGTCACGACCGTGCGCGCCGCCCATCAATACGGGTATCTCTGGCTTGCCTTCCTTGAAGTGGACGGCGTGAAGGCGGCGGCTTCGCTCAATTTCGATTACAAGGGCAAACTGTGGGGGTACAACTCCGGCGTCAGCCGCGATCACATGGAACTCTCTCCCGGCTGGGTGCTGACGGCGTACGTCATCCAGTGGTGCTGCGAGAACGGACGCTGCGAATTCGATTTCATGCGCGGGGATGAGGAATATAAGTACCGCTTCGGCGGCGTGAACCGCTATGTGATGCGGGTACGGGTGGGCAGATAAGTGTACCTTCCTACACTCCCATCATATCTGCCGGATTGACGCCGAAGAACAAAATCATCGCCATTGCCGCCAGGAACGAGAGGAGAAAAAACGCCAGGTATGGCAGGGCGGCGTACCATAATCCCTTCCACCAGCCGACATTCAATTCGTCCTTGAAGGCGAACGACTCATAAAAGATGAGGATCGCCATTCCCAGCAGGGCGATTGTGAACAACCCAAGCAGGTTCAATGCGAAGAGCAGGAGCAGGGTATAGACCAGCTGCGCTGAAGACACCAGATAGCATTGGATGTAAAAGAGCCGTTTCAAACCCGAGCGTTTGAGCGGACGTTTGTTCAGCCACTCGATCCACGCCAGGTAGATCAGCATCGTGATCAGCATGACGAGGACGCTGTAAAACAGGTCGGCTTCGGTCACGGCTGGCGCAACGGCAATGGACGTGCCGCTCATGACGGCGATGGCGGCAGCGGGCAGTACCGCCACGATAATAAAGAAGGCGGCGGGAGCGAGATACTCGTCGAATTGCTTCTCGGGTTCTTTTTTCCATTCGCCATTGACGTATTTCACCGTCAGATCCGGGCGGAAGACGGCGCGGAGCAGGGTTTTGGGAAGGAGCAAAGCCCAAACGACCAGTTCATAGATCAATTCCTGCAGGGATTGAATGAGTTTGAGAAGGTCCATTGCGGTCTCCGATAAATAACAGCCTTGTGAGAGTTAACCCTCACAAGGCTGCTGCGTTTTACGGAACGTGCGTTGACCCTAGCCCCCGCCGCCCACGCCGCCGAAAATTCCGCCGTCGGTCAGTTTGCGCAGGTCGCTCAGTGCGGCTTCGATCTCCTCCGGCTTCACGGGGCGGTCTTCGTCGCGGTGTTTCAACGCGCCCGTCTTCGCGCGCTCCAGCGCCAGTTCCTTGATGGAAGCGTTGCCGGCAACCGCCTCCTTCACCAGCGCCGCGCCCTGCGAATATCCAATGACCGGGTTCAATGCCGTCACGATGATGGCGTTCTTCGCCAGCCAGCCTTCGGCTTTTTCCTTGTTGGCTTTCACGCCCTTCACGGCGCGCTCGGTGAACGCATTGACCGAACCGATGACGACCTGCATCATCTCGAAAAGGTTATGCGCGATGATGGGCATCATCACGTTCAGTTCGAGTTGTCCCGCCTGCACTGCGAGCGCCACCGTCGTGTCGCAGCCGACCACGTGGAACATGGCTTGATCCAGCATCTCCGCCAGAACGGGGTTGACCTTGCCCGGCATGATCGAAGAACCCGGTTGAACGGCGGGAAGCCTGATTTCGTCGAGCCCGGTCGAAGGTCCCGAAGAGAGGAGGCGGAAATCGTTGGCAATGCGAATCAGGGTCAGCGCGAGAGTCCGCAGCGAGGCGGAGAAGTCCGCCGCATCCGCCATGGATTGCATGGATTCAAAGAGGTTGTCGGATGTGCGCAGTTCGACGCCCATCATCTCAGAGAGGGTCATCACCATGCGGCTGTGATATTCGGGGTGCGCGTTCAACCCGGACCCGACGGCTGTTCCGCCGATGCCAAGCCTTCGCAACCCGTCTGCGGAGCGGCGCACGCGCTCGATGTCGCGTTCCACCGCCCTGGCGTACGCGCCAAATTCCTGACCGAGCCGGACGGGCACGGCGTCCTGCAAGTGCGTGCGCCCCGATTTGACCACATCGTCGAATTCCACGGCTTTGGCTTCCAGCGCCGATTGCAGGTTCTTCAAGGAAGCCAGCAATTCCTCCAGCCGCCACAACGCGCCGAGACGGATGGCGGTGGGAATCACATCGTTGGTGGATTGAGCCATGTTGACGTGGTCATTCGGGTGGACGTAGTATTTGCCGGGTTCGCCGCCGAGGATTTGCGTGGCGCGGTTGGCAATGACTTCGTTCGTGTTCATGTTGTGGCTCGTCCCCGCGCCCGCCTGGAACGGGTCCACCACAAACTGCGAATCCCATTTGCCGTCCATCACTTCGGCGGCGGCTTGCACGATGGCATCCGAGAGTTGTCTGGCGCTGAACTTTTTCCCGTCCACTTCGCGGTCGTTGAACAGACCCAGCTCGAAGTTCACGCTGGCGGCGGCGCGCTTGATCGCCGCCATGGACCAGATGAAGGCGCGCCAGGGGCGCAGTCCGCTGATGGGGAAGTTCTCCACCGCGCGCTGGGTTTGTACGCCGTATAAAGCCGAAGCCGGGACCTGCAGTTCCCCCAGTGAATCTTTTTCCTTGCGAAAATCGTTGGTTGTCATGTCATCTCCACACAGGTGTTCAGGGTCGTTCGACCCGTTTTTTTTATTTTACACCCTTCCTTATTTGCGCCGCACAACATGATATATAATGACGAAGATGTTCGAGTGGCTTCGTCGGTTGTTCGCTTCGCCCATCTTCGATGACGAAGAAAAGACCCGTTCCGCGCGTATCCTGAACGGCTTTGGGTGGTCTGCCATTGCGCTCCTGCTGGCTTTGTATTTTTTCCAATTAGTGGTGGACGACTGGGTCAGCCCGTTCTCCAAGTACTTGCTGCCGGTCCTGATCGGAATCATCCTTGCGGCGCAAGCCATGCTGCGGCGCGGTTACGTGCGCCAGGCGGCGGCGGTCTCGGTGATACTCATCTGGCTGACGCTGACCTATCAGGCATATCAGGCGAACGGTCTGCGCGATGTGACAATTGTTGCATACCTCACCCTGATCCTGCTTGCGAGCCTGCTGCTGGGCTGGCGCGCAGGAGCGCTGATGGGGGCATTCATCCTTGCCGCGATATGGTATTTCGCCCTGGAAGAATCCTGGGGTGTGAAACATCTCTCGCTGAATCCACCGCTCAGTTTTGCGCGCGACCTGACCGTCATTTTCATTCTCTCCAGCATCCTGGTCTATATCATGGTCAGCGACCTGAGCCGTCTGCTTGCCGAAGCGCGGCTCGAACTGCGCGAGCGCCTGCGGGCGGAGGAAAAACTCCAACTGCAAACCCGCTACCTGACCGCGCTTCATGAGACCGCCTTTGGCTTGCTCAATCGTCTCGAACTGAACCCGCTTCTTGAATCGATTCTGGACCGCGTCAGCGAACTGTTCGACACGCCAAACGTCGCCTTGAATCTCGTCCTGCCGGACGGCTCCGCATTAAAGCAGGTGCTCGGACACGGCATCTTCGTCCAGTTCGACGGGATGTTCACCCACAGAAACGAGGGCGTGGTTGGCACCACCTGGGCGACCGGGAGGGGCGTCTTCATCGAGGACTACAGCAAATGGGAAGGAAGACTCCCCGAAGTGGAAGGAATGGGGTTTACGGGCGTTGTGGGCGCGCCCCTCAAATCAGGGCAGGAGGTGACAGGCGTCCTGCTGGTTGCATACACCGACAGGCGGGTGGAGTTCACCCAGGAAATGGCGCTCCTGCTGGAGCGCCTCGCGGCGCTGGCGGCGCTCGCCATTGACAACGCCCGTCTCTACGAAGAGGCGCAGAACGAGATCCGGGAAAGAAGATTCGTCGAACAAGACCTGCGCTCCAGCGAGGAACGCTTCCGAAAAGTATTCAATAACAGCAATATCGCCATCACCATTGTCACGCTCGAGGAGGGCGTCTTTTTGGAGGCGAACGATGCGTTCTGGCGCCTTTCCGGGCTTTCACCGGAAATCGCTCTCGGACGATCCTCTTTGGAGTTGAATCTTTGGGACAGCCCGCAGGAGCGGGCAAGGTTCGTGGATGAATTGAGGCGCAACGGCTCCCAGCAGGATGTGGAGGTGGTCTTTTCCGGCGGCGAAGGCAGCCGCACCTCGCGCGCTTATTATGAATTGATAGACATCAAGGGACAGCGCTGCATCCTTTGCATGTTCTACGACATTTCCGGGCAGAGGCAGGCGGAACGCGCCCTCAAGGAAAGCGAGGAACGCTTCCGCAAGGTGTTCCATGCCAGCCCGGTGGCGATCTGCATCACCACGCTGGAAGAGGGTCGTCTCCTCGACGCCAACAACGCCTATTGGAAACTCACCGGTTACGACCCTTCCACATCGCTGGGCAGGGACGTGGAAGAACTGAATATGTGGGATTCGGCGGAAGCCCGCCGCGCCTTCCTCGCGGAACTCACCGAAAAACGCTCCATCCTGAACCCGAACTATGAGTTCACCGAAGCCGGGAGCGGGAAACTGCGCCACGTCATTGCGTTGTACGAATTGATTGACCTCAACGGACAGCCCTGCATCCTTTCCATGTTCTACGACATCACCGAGGAAAAGCGCGCCCAAACCGCCCTGGCAAGCGCCGAAGCCCGCACGCGCGCCATCCTCAACTCCATCCCGGATATGATCTTCGAGGTCTCGAAAGACGGCGTGTTTTTGGATTTCATGGCGTCCGCCGGGTTGTCCCCGGTCATGAAGCCGTCGGAATTCATCGGCAGGACCATCAACAACCTGTTCCCGCCCGCCATCGCGGAACAGACCATGTTCCTGCTCGAGCGCGCGCTCGCCACGGGGCAGCTGCACGCTTTTGAATACGGCATGCCGCCCGGCGAAGAGATCCAGTTCTTCGAAGCGCGCATCTCCGCCGTCACGTCCGAATCCGCCATCATCATGGTGCGCGATATCAGCCAGCGCAAATGGGTGGAGACCGAACGCGAAAAACTGATTCGGGAATTGGAGGAGAGGAACGCCGAATCCGAGACCCTGCGCGAGAGCATGGCAATCGTAGCGGAAGCCCTGGATCAATCGAAGGCTGTCAGCCTGATCCTCGAACAATTGGATAAGGTCATCTCGTACAACAGCGCCTCCGTCCAGCTGCTGTATGGCGATACACTGGAAATCGTCAGCGTGCGCGGGCTCGACCCCGAGGCAATTCACATTGGCATCAGGTTCCCCGTGGACGAAAACGAGCCCTCCTATCCGCTGCTGACCGGGCAGATTCCCTACGTCCTTTTCGACGACATTCAGATTGTTTCCGCCGCCTTTCGAGCCCCGGAGCATAGTAACATCCACGCCTGGCTGGCGATCCCGCTGCGGGTCAAGGGACAGATCATCGGCATCATCGCCCTGGATGGGCACCGCGTCGGTCAGTTCACCAAAAAACACGCCGAACTCGCCGTCACCTACGCCAACCAGGTTGCCATCGCGCTGGAAAACGCCCGGCTCTTCAGCGAATTGCAGGCGGAACTTGCCCAGCGCAAGAAACTGATCGAAGAACTCGAAAACAAAAACGCCGAACTGGAACGTTTCACCTATACCGTTTCGCACGACCTCAAATCCCCGCTCATCACCATCAAGGGTTTTCTTGGCTTTTTGGAGCAGGACGCCTCCAGCGGCAACCTCGGACGCCTGCGGGGCGACGTCAAACGCATTGCGGATGCCACCGATAAAATGCAGGTGCTGTTGAATGACCTGATCGAACTCTCCCGCATTGGGCGGCTGGTCAACCCGCCCCAGTCCGTGCCGTTCAACACGGTCGTCCACGAAGCGCTGGAGATCGTGCAGGGACGCCTCCTGGAGAACCGCGTGCAGGTGACCGTGCAGGAAAACATGCCCGGCGTTTACGGAGACCGCCAGCGTCTGGTGGAAGCCATGCAAAACCTGATAGACAACGCCGCCAAATTCATTGCAGCCGACCCGCGCATCGAGATCGGGCAGGAGGGTTTCGAAGACCGCAAACCCATCTTCTTCGTCCGCGACAACGGCATCGGCATTGACCCGGCTCACCACGACCGCATCTTCGGCTTGTTCAACAAACTCGATACCGCCTCCGAGGGCACCGGCATTGGTCTCTCTCTCGTGAAGCGGATCGTCGAGCTTCATGGAGGCAGGATCTGGGTCCAGAGCGAAGCGGGGAAGGGGGCGACGTTCTACTTCACCCTGCCGCCTGCGGAGACAACCCCGCCTCCAACCGGACCCGAATCCTGATTCATGATATAACTGGCGTATCTCATCCGGCGGAGGATTCTTCATGAAGCACGCGGTCAGCATCAGCATTGGATCATCCAAACGCAACAAGGCTGTGGAAGTAAACCTGCTCGGCGAAACGGTGCGCATCGAACGCATCGGCACCGACGGCGACATGGAAGCCGCAGCGCTCAAGTACAAGGAGTTGGATGGCAAAGTGGATGCGTTCGGCGTCGGCGGCGCCGACCTGGGGGCAATCGTGGAAGGAAAGTTTTACCCGTTTCATTCCGTTCAAAAACTGGTTCGTTACGTCAAACAAACCCCTGTGGTGGACGGCGGCGGTCTCAAAAACACGCTCGAAAACAAAGCGCCCGCCTTTCTCGACCGCACCATCGGCGATTACATCAACCAGCGCGGACGCAGGGTGATGGTCACCGTCGGCGTGGACCGCTGGGGGCTTTCCAGGTCCTTTGCCGAGGCGGGCTACGAGACCGTCTTCTGCGACCTGATGTTCGCGCTCGATATTCCGATTCCCATCCGCACCATGAAAGGCTTGCGGACCCTGGCGGCGCTGCTCATCCCCATCGTGACGCGCTTCCCGTTCGAGTGGTTGTATCCCACCGGCGAGAAACAGGACGAACACAAACCCAAATTCGAGAAATGGTATCGGTGGGCGACCGTCGTTGCGGGCGACTGCCACTATATCAAACGTCACATGCCGTTCGATATGCAGGGCAAGGTCGTGGTCACCAACACCACCACGCCGGAAGACGTGGAATTCTTCCGCAAGTGCGGCGTGAAATATCTCGTCACCACCACGCCCGTGCTCGAAGGACGTTCCTTCGGCACGAACATGATGGAAGCGGCGCTGGTGGCGGTCTCTGGCAAGAGACGCCCGCTTTCCTTCGGCGAATTAAGCGAAATGCTCGATAAACTCGGCTTCGAACCCCAATTGCAGGAGTTGAACTGATGAAGATGAATGCGATTGTTACAGCCGGCGGGATCCCCCAGCCCGGCGACCCGCTCTACACCTATTCCAACGGCGACTCCAAAGCCCTGATTGACGTGGCAGGCAAGCCCATGATCCAGTGGGTGCTCGACGCGCTCGGCGATGCAAAAACAGTGGACCAGGTCATTGTCATCGGTCTTTCCCCAAAAAGCGGACTGACCTGCAAGAAGCCCCTGCATTACATCTCAAACCAGGGACGCATGCTGGCAAACATCGTCGTCGGTGTGAACAAATCGCTGGAACTGAACCCAAAAGGCGAATACGTCCTCATCGTTTCCGCCGACATCCCCTCCCTCAAAGCCGACATGGTGGACTGGCTGGTGAAAACGTCCATGCAGACGCGCGAGGATATTTACTATGGCGTCTGCCCGCGTCCGGTAATGGAGGCGCGCTTCCCCACCTCGAACCGCACCTACACCAAACTGAAGGACATCGAAGTCTGCGGCGCAGACATCAACATCGCCCACGTCCGCATGGCGACGGAGCACCTCGACACCTGGGAGCAGTTGATCGGCAACCGCAAGAGTCCCCTGCGGCAGGCGGCGATCATCGGGCTGGGCACCGCCTTCAAGTATTTCACCGGTCAATTCACTTTGCAGGAACTGGTCGAAGTAGTGACCCGCAGAATCGGAATCACGGGACGCGCCATCATCTGGGACCGCGCCGAACCCTGCATGGATGTGGACAAACCGCACCAGCTCGAGATCATGCGCGCAGACCTGGCTCACCAACAGCGCGAAGCCGAAAGAAAATCCGCACCCAGACCCGCGAAAACAAAATCAAAAGGGAAGGTGAAGGCAAGGAAAAGATGAACCTTCGTTCCATCCTCGAACTCGATGCCCGACTTTCCAGTCAAATGCGCGTTGCTGAAAAGCCGGGTTTTTTACGCAGCCTCTCCATCTTCTTTGCCCACTCCGGCGACTCGTGGTTTTGGGCGGCGGCGCTCATCGCTGCCTGGTTCTTCAGTAATTCCGAATGGAAACGCTGGGAAACGGTCGAATTCTTCGGCATCGGCGGGCTGGCGGCAGTGGTGCTTATCGTCAAGTTTTTGGTGAGGCGGAAACGCCCGGAGGGGGAATGGGGCGGGATCTACCGAAACACCGACCCGCACTCCTTCCCATCGGGACACGCCGCCCGCGCCTTCCTCATTGCGGTGGTGGGAACGGCTCTTGCCCCGCCCTGGCTTGCCCTTGCTCTCTGGGTTTGGGCGCCGCTGGTGGCTCTTTCCCGCGTTGCGATGGGCGTGCATTATCTTTCCGATATCCTCGCCGGGGCGGCGCTGGGCATCGCGGTGGGGCTGCTCGGCTTGCAGTTTTACCAATTCCTCGTGGATTGGTTCGCCTCGCTGACCGGTTTTCTGTTCTGGTAAGGGTTTTTCCCGCCAGAAACGGAAGAGCCGTTAATCTGCAATCAACGCGACAGATTCTTCTGCAAGCATGACCTGTAGGAAATCTTTTCATGAAGACTCACACCTTCCGCCTCATACCCGGCGCAGACCTGTTCGACTCCATCGAAGAGTTTGTCCGGGGGAATGCCATCGAAGCCGGCTGCGTTTTATCGGGCGTCGGCAGCCTGACACACGCCACCCTGCGCCTCGCCAACCGCAGTCACTTCAACGACTATGACGGTCACTTCGAGATCGTTTCCATCACCGGCACGGTCTCGGTGCACGGCTCGCACCTGCACATCGCCATCTCCGACGGCCGCGGCGCGACCATCGGCGGACACCTCGTCGGCGGGTGCAAAATCTACACCACCGCCGAGATCGTTTTGCTCGAATTGGACGATGTCATTTACAAACGGGAAATGTACGAAAACGATTCAGGATATGAGGAACTGAAAGTATATAAAAAGTAAGGGCGCGGTTATCGCGCCCTTGCAATGACATCGAGGAACTCTTCCTGCGTCGTCACCGTTTCCTTCAACCCCAGCCTCTTTCCCAACCGCGTCAACTGCGGGGGGTCAACGTACGTTTGCGCCAATAGCTCCTCTTCACCCAGCACTTCCCGCGCGGGACCATCCAGCAATACCTGTCCGTTCGATAATGCGATCACGCGCTCGAAGTTCTCGGCGCAGAAATCAATATCGTGCGTGATGGTGACGACGGTCTTGCCCTCCTTCTTCAGCCCGGCGATGACGTTGGCGATCCGCGCCACGTTGACGGCGTCCTGCCCGGTGGTCGGCTCGTCGAAGATGACGATGGGCGTATCCATGGCGATGATGGACGCCAGCGCGATCATCTTGCGCCAGGCGGGCGAGAGATCGTAGGGGTTGGTCTCGATCTGGCTGCTCAGTTCGGTCCACGCCAGCGCGCGCCAGACGAGTTCGTCGGTCTTTTCTTTGGAATACCCCAAATTGCGCGGACCAAATGCCACCTCGCTCAGAACATCCCTTGAAAACAATTGCTCATCGGGATTTTGGAAAACATACCCCACCCGCGAAGCCAGTTTTGCGACGGAATATTTCGTCGTCTCCCAACCGCCGATGAAGACCGAGCCGGAGGCCGGCTTGAGCAGTCCGTTGAAGTGACGCACGAGCGTGGTCTTGCCTGCACCGTTCTGCCCGATGATGGCAACCTGCTCGCCGGACCCAATGGAGAGGCGGATGCCTTTCAAGGCTTCCACGCCGGCGGGATAGGTGAAACGAAGGTCTTTGATTTCGATGTTCATTTTTTATGTCCGGGGGCGGAGGCAAACCCCTCCACCGCTTCATCCAACGTGACGGGCAGATTTTCCCGCTTCCACAACCCGCGCTTCTTCGCTTCTCTCGCCGCGGATGTGTAACGCGAAATGGCGAACCCGTTTTCCACCAGCAGGTCGGAGGTGAGCACTTCGTTCGGTTTGCCTTCCAACAATATTCGACCGTCTTTTAGCGCCACCACGCGGTCGGCGAAATTGGCGATCCATTCCACTTTGTGTTCCGCCATGACGACGGTCATGCCTTCCTCCGCCATTTTGCGAATCACACCGAAGACTTCGCGCGTGCCAATGGGGTCCATTTGCGAGGTCGGTTCGTCGAGGACGAGCAGCTTTGGCTGCATGACCAGGATCGAGGTCAGGGCGACGCGCTGCTGCTGACCGCCGGAGAGCGAATAGGGGGAACGGTCCGCCAGGTCGCGGATGCCCGTCAGTTCCATCGCCTCCTCCACGCGGACCTTCATCTCTTCGCGCGGGACCCCGGTGTTTTCCAAGCCGAAAGCGATTTCCTCGAAGACGGTGTATTTCGCGCCCGAAATCTGGTTGAAGGGATTCTGGAACGCCAGCCCCACGTTCAAGACCCATTCATCCAGCGTGGACTTGCCCGAATCCATCCCCGCGACTTCGACGAAGCCGGTCAGTTCACCCTTGAAGAAATGCGGCACGAACCCCGCCAGCGTATAGCACAACGTGGATTTGCCCGCGCCGTTCGGTCCGATCACAGCCACGAACTCGCCCTCATTGACCTGCAGGTTGATGTTTTGCAAAACGGGCGTTTTGGTCAGCGGATATTTGTATGTGACGTTTTGAAGGGTTACGAATGCCATAGGTTAAGCGCGATGGAAGCCAGGACGAGGACGACCAGAAACCAGCGTAAGCCCCGGTCGAAGCGCGTATCCGGGATTTCGTGCAGGGAGGTTTTTTGTCTTTTGGATGTGAAACCGCGCGCTTCGATGGCAATGGCGCGTTCCTCCACTTCCACAAGCGAGCCGAACACCAGCGGACCCACGAGTGGAATCAACGCACCGGCGCGTTTGAAGAAACTGCCTTCCGTATCCAAGCCGCGCGAGCGTTGGGCGGCAATGATGGTCATGGATTTGGACTGTATCTGAGGGATGATTTGAAGCGTGGAAATGACGACGTAGGCGAACTGCGAGGGCAGGCCGCGCCGAGTCAGGTCGGACATCAATTCGCTGGGATGCGTGGTCAGCAGGAACAACGTAAACGCCGAGATCATCACAAAGATACGCATGGCGTTGCCGAGAGCGAACATCAGACTCTCGCGGGTGACATCCAGAAAATAAAACTCAAAGATGACTTCCCCGCCGACGGGTTGAAAGAACGCCTGCATCAGGAAAAGGAATGTCGCCGCCGGCAGGATCAGTTGAAACGCCGCCCTGAAGAATTCCCGGCTTACTTTCCCGAGCAGGCTCAGCAAGGGAACGAAAAGCACGGCAAGGAGATGGGGAGTCCAATACCAGGGAGAGAGAAAGGCGATGAGGATGAGCGTCATGACCAGCGTCAGCTTGGTCAGCGGATTAAGGCGGTGGATGACGCTATCCCGTTTGATGTGAAAGGAAAGCCGCTCGTGCATAGAAGCCGATTATAAACGCAAAAAAGAGACCGGGTTTTTGCCCGGTCTCCTCTTCTGGTTTTGCTTCCTTACCCACCTTATGCGGTTGAACGCAGGGGCGATCTGTCGGGTTTTAGAAACCGCCTGGTCGTATAGGAAGAATCTCCGGCTGCCCGTTCTTAAGGCGACCCTCCCTTTACATGACGAAGTTCTTTTGGAGGTGGACGGGTCGCCCCTACGGCGTAAGGCGAGTACCTTATGTCCGGGGAAGGCGGGTGAATTTATCCGCCCAGGATGCCGCGCAGCAGGAACGCCGCGAACAGCACCAACAAGACCACCACGCCGATGGCGATGTAGAGTTGGTTCTTGCCCGCGCCGGCTTCCACTTCCACCTGTTGCGCTTTGGGGTAACCGCCAATGGTGCGCTTGGGCAAACCGAGGACGATGGCGAAGGCGATCATGGCGGTTGTGATCTTATCAACAGGTTCCACCAGGAAGTTCGTGCTGAACACCGCCTGCCAAACGCCTTTGCCGGTTTCAAGCAGATAAGCGGTGATGAAGGATGAACCGCTGGCAGTGATTCCGCCGTAAAGATACACGGCAATCGGCGTCGAGACGATGGCGGCGGTAAGCGCAACAACGAAGCCTGTCACGACCACCTTCCACCAGGATTTGAAAAAGCCCCAGCCAGCCATGCGTCCAGCCATATAACCGATCATGGCAGCCACGGGCCACCAGGGCAGCGCGTTCGGGTCAATGGCAATGCCCCAGATGACGTTTGAAAGCGTGCCTGTCAGCGCGCCAGCCCACGGTCCGCACAAAGCCGCCACCAGTACGGTGCCGATGGAGTCAAGATACACAGGCAGTTTGAGCAGCACCACAATCTGCCCCATGGCAATATTGATGGCAATCGCAACGACGATCAGTACCCAGGTTTGGGTATTAAAGTTGTTCTTGATTTTCTCCAGCATGGTTTCCTCCGAGGGGTTGATGAAATCAATTACACAACTATCATAACACTTCTGCTCGCAGGTTGTCACGGGATTTCCCGCGCCAGCCTCTCCATCCGCTCCAGGAACAGATCCATGAACATGCGCGGGCGCACACCCATCGCCACTTTCATGTTCGCGGGTTTCTTTTCATAATTATAAAAATCGGCGAACGTATTGCCCAGCCCCACGCCGGTGGAAATATCCACGTCCACCACCAGATTCTGGTAGCCGCAGATCTCCGGCATGAAGGTCAGCGCCAGCGTCATCGGGTCGTTGATGACGCAGCCCTCGATGTTTTGGTACTCGTCGTGGAATTCCATATAGAAGCGCGTCGAGTCTGCGATGAATTTCGTGATCGGCGAAGCGATTTTCAGAAGCCGGTCCAGATCGTCCTTCGTGAAGATGCACTGGTAGGTCACGTCCAGCGGCGTGAGCGTAATCGGCATGCCCGAATGGAAAACAACGTGCGCCGCGTGCGGGTCCACGAACGTGTTGAACTCCGCCAGCGCGGTGGTGTTGCCCGGGTGCTGAATCGCGCCGCCCATGATGAACACTTCCCTGACGTTCTGCACGATGCGCGGTTCTTTACGGATCGCCAATGCGACGTTCGTCAGCGGACCGAGCGCCGCCAGCGTGACCTCTCCCGGGCGGGACATGATCTGCTCGATCAGGTAATCGCTTCCATGCCGGACCTGGGGTTTGGTCGCCGGTTCCGGGAGTTGAGCATACCCGAGACCGCTTGCCCCGTGCGTCTCCGGGCCGAGCAGGGATTCCTTCACCAGCGGCACGTCGCAGCCTTTGAAGACGGGGATGTGGCTGGCATGGGCAAGTTCCAGAACGGCAAGCGTATTCTTCGTCACCTGTTCGGTGGAGGCGTTGCCGTGAATCGTGCTGATTCCGTCGAGGACGATCTCCGGCGAAGCCAGCGCCAGCAGGATGGCAAGCGAGTCGTCAATTCCGGGATCGGTGTCTAAAATGATGTGTTTTGGGGACATGTTTGGAAGTTAGAGATTAGAGATTGGTTTAGGAATTTTTCCACTTCGTCTTTGGCGGGCAGGGAGGGCTGGGCGCCGAATTTTGTGGCTGCCAGCGCGCCGCACGCGCACCCATAGCGGACTGCATTTTGCAACGCAAGAGTCTGTTCCTGCATATCCGCCGGCGAGCCGCCCGACTCCAGAAGTTTTGCCGCAAACCCGCCGATGAAGGCATCGCCTGCGGCGGTGGTATCCACCACGTCAACTTTATACGTGTTTATGTGTGCCGCCCCTGCGCCCATCACCAGCAACGCGCCCCTGCCGCCCAACGTCACGATGACCGTCTTCACGCCGCGTTTCAAAATTTCCTTTGCTGCGCGTTCCGCCGACGAAACATCGTCCACGGGCATGCCGGTCAGCAGGGAGAGTTCGCTTTCGT
Source organism: Chloroflexota bacterium (assembly GCA_024434165.1). Lineage (GTDB taxonomy): Bacteria > Chloroflexota > Anaerolineae > Anaerolineales > Villigracilaceae > Villigracilis. Next base: position 15,217 of record QMIW01000035.1, read on the forward strand.
TGGGGATGAGGATATCCACATTTGCGAGCAGTTCATCGGGGAGCGGGTTGGCGGGCGCAGGGTTGAGGACGACGGTCAGCCCGTGTTCGCGGGCTTTTTGGGCGGCGCGCAGAACCGCCGGCGCGGGAATCTCCAACTGAAGCAGGAGCAGTTTGAAGTCCGGGAAGGAGGCGGTTTCCACATCTGCCGGCGAGACCCTGCCGTTTGCGCCCGGCGAGAGGACAATGCTGTTCTGTCCGTTTGCATCCACCACGATGATGGCGGCGCCGGTGGCGGAATCCGTTGGCATGACGCGGGATGTATCCACGTTGTTGGATTTTAAATTGTCCAGGAGGAATGCCGCAAAGCTATCGCTTCCCACCCGGCCAAGCATTGCTGTTTTTACTCCCTGCCTTGCCGCCGCGACGGCTTGATTGGCGCCCTTGCCGCCGGGGATGATCTGCAAATCTTCGCCGCCGAGGGTTTCGCCCGGCTGTGGGAAGCGCGGCGCACGGACGACAAGATCTGCGTTGAGCGAACCGACGACGAGGATGCTGTGCTTTGGCGCGCTGCTCATGGATGCAATTTTACATCAGGGTGGATATGTCTTATGCCGCAAACGGGTTGAAGTTTGTACCCCGGTCGTAATAATCCTCGTTTTCCGCGCGCTTCAACGCGCCGACGACAAGATACGTGAGCGGGGTCATCAGGGCTTCGATGGCGACCTTGAAAAGATAGTTGGTGAGGCTGAGCGTGAAGAACAAACTCCAGGGGAAGATGCCGAACGCCGAGGCGGCTGCAACGAAGACCAGCGAGTCAACCGCTTCGCCTGCGAGCGTACTGCCGATGGTGCGCGACCAAAGCCAGCGTCCGTTGGTCAGCACTTTCATTTTGGCGAGCACGAAGGAGTTGAAGAATTCTCCGAGCCAGTACCCCGCCAGGCTTGCCAGCACGATGCCGCCCGTGCTCATGCCGCCGAGAATGGCTCGATAGGCATTGTCGCCTGCATAACTTTGCCATGTCGCTTCGCCGGGCATGACGCTCACCAGCCAAAACGTGAAGGATGTGAGCATGAGCGCGAAGAACCCGGTCCAGATGACGCGGCGTGAGCGTTTGTATCCATACACTTCGGTGAGGATGTCGCCGAAAACGTAACTGATGGGGAAGAGCAGTGTGCCCGCGTCGAAGGCAAGCGGAATGTTGAAGAGATTCACACCCCAGTCCACGATCTTGGCGGAGGAGGCGATGTTGCTGACGATGAGCACGGTGACGAAAAATGCCATGATGATGTCGAAGTATTTGTAAGTTTTCAAGTTGTATCCCTTCTGTGGAAGCAATGGATTTATCGCTGAACGAATGGCCGCAATTCGATTGCAGCCTACCGTCTCGGCATGACCACCCCGCCTTTCACATCCCAGATCTCCGCGCCTTCGGCAAACTCTCCGGCAAACAGCGTCAGGTCGGTGGTGGTGAACAATACTTGATGGTTCTGACCCACGTACTTCAAGAGATCGGCGCGGCGGTTGGTATCGAGTTCCGCCATCACTTCGTCGAGCAGGATCACCGGGTACTCGCCCGTGCGTTCCCTCATCCATTCCACCTCGGCGAGTTTGAGCGCCAGCAGGGTCGTGCGCATCTGTCCGCGCGAGCCATAGTCGCTTACATCGGCTTTGTTGATGATGAAGCGCAGGTCGTCGCGGTGCGGACCAATCGTGGTCGCGCCGCGTGCGATCTCTTCGTTGCGGATCTCCCTCAGCCGCTCCAGAAAGCCGTTCTGAATGTCCTTCAAGTCAATCGCGGAGCGGTCAATCGCCGTATCGAGTTTCAAGCCAAGCTGCCCGTTCGGTTTGGGCAGGGGGTCGTAAGCGGGTTCGTAGGCGAGGCGCAAAATTTCGGCGCCGCGCGTCAGTTCATGATGGATGCGCGAAGCGAGACGTTCGATCTCCTGCACCGCCTGGATGCGCCACAGGATGATCTGTGAACCGAATTTGACCAGCGCCTCATCCCAGACGTCGAGTTGGTCTCTATTTCCTCCAAGTTCGTTCAACGCCTTGAGCAGGGCATTGCGTTGACCGAGCGCCTGCGAATATTCGCTCCACGCGCGCGCATACGAAGGGACCGCCTGCGCCAGCGCCAGGTTGAGGTAGCGGCGGCGGTCTTCGGGCGCGCCCTCGATGATCTGCGACATTTGCGGCACGAAAATGACCGCGTTGAAATGACCAATCACGTCGTTGATGTGGCGTTTGACGCCATCGAGCAGGACCTCTTTTCGCAAACGCTGTCCGTTCGCGCCGGTCGGCTCCAGGATGAGCCGGGCTTCGAGGCGGTGCTTCGTCCGCCCGCGCTGGTAGTCCGCCACGAGCCGCGTCACTGCCAGCGGATTCTTCGCCTCGTGAAAGTTGACGATCTGCCGGTCGGTGTGAGTCTGAAACGACGTGAACGCCGCCAGAAAATAGATCGCCTCCAGCACAGAGGTTTTGCCCTGGGCGTTTTGCCCCACCAACACAACAGCCCGCCGTGGAAGTTCTGCATCCAGGCGGGTGAGGCTGCGAAAGTTGGTGAGGGAGAGGTGTTTTAAGTACATTCCGAAGGTCGAAGCAAAGGTCGAAGGTTGAAGGTCGAAGGTCACAAGTCAGACCTACGACTGGTTTTAATCCAGTGGTGTTTCTTCGTCCTCACTCGGCTTCCATACGCGGGTGGCGCGGTCGGTGAAGAGGACGCCGTTCAGATGATCAATCTCGTGCTGGAAGATGCGCGCCGTCCAGCCTTCCACTTTGTATTTGACGGGTTTGCCGTGCCGGTTGAGCGCCTTGACCTGGATTTGGTTGTGCCGTTCCACTTCGCCCACCAGGCCGGGGATGGAAAGACAGCCCTCCACGCCGTTGACCTTTTCCTCGGAGACCTTGACGATCTCCGGGTTGATGAGCACATAGAGTTTTTTCTTCAACTCTTTGCCTTCGTTTGCCTCTTCCTCTTCGCCTTCCGCATATTCGACGACCGCCAGCTGCATGGGCAGGTCAATTTGCGGCGCGGCGAGTCCCACGCCGGGCGCTTCGCGCATGGTCTCGACCATGTCGTCAATCAGGGTTTGCAGGTCTTTGTCGAATTTGGTCACCGGTTTTGCCTTGCGCCGCAGAATGGGAGCAGGCAGGTGGACAATTTGTCTTAACGTCATTTGTCTGAAATCCTTGTCGTTTTGCTGTTTCGCAGCGGGCGGGCGCCTATCGCGCCGCAATCATACTTGCTTCTGAATTATTCGCCAATGCCTTCCGCGCCGCCCCCAAATGCGCCATCGCCGTCTCCGCCTTCATCGCCGATGGGCAGGTCGTCCAGGTTTTCGCTCGCCGCCGAGAAGGGATTGGTGCCCCCCGTGTCCGCCGTCCTGGGCTGGGCGGGCGCGTTGAATTCATTTAAGTTCTGGTGATACGCCGCCAGCCAGGTGGCGAAGCGTTCGCGGTCTTCCTTGCCGGCGTCTTCGTTCTTTTTTGCAATGCGCTTCGCACGCCTGCGGTTGATGTCCGCCTGCACGCTGGCGGGGTCCATGACGTCCTCGAACGCCATTTGCGTGCCGCCCACCGAGATATTGACCGTGCCGTAATTGAAGAGATAGGCGATCAAGCCGCTGCGCGTATAAGCGGTGCTTAGGATGTTTTCGATCTGCGCCGAGCGGCGCTCCTCCTTGCCGAAGGGCTTGCGGTCAATGTCGTGGATTTCGTCGTCGGTCACGAGGAAGGTGTCGTTCTTCCAGTCGGTGTACTCGTACCACAGCCAGAACCCGACCGGCAATAACAGCAGGGGGATGGTCGCTGCCAGGGTATCGGGGCTGAGCGATCCGGCGGCATTCCGGCGAATCAAGGTCATGCCTTCTGTGGAGTACAAAACAACCAAACGCCAGAAGAAAAAGACGATGCCGGCAACCAGGAGCGCAAAGGGCTTCCATGCCTGTTGGAACAGTACCACCCAGTGCTTTCGGTACGTCACTTTTCCGCCGTCTTCGATGCGCAATTGGAACAGGTTTTGCATAGCCAGCAGCCAGAGCGGCGTCTTGGCGATGCGTTCCTCGTCCGCCACCACCAGAGGTGAAAGTTCCACCTGCGGACGTTTCTCCACCGGCATGCCCAGTTTCTGTTTGATGGTGTCCTTCATCACGTCAATCTGGCTGCGCGTGGTGATGGCTTTGGTGCGCTCCCAATACTCGCGGATCATATCCGCCGCCTGCACGGGATGGTCCACGTGGTCGAATTCGAGTTTGCCCACGAAGGTGCGCACGATCACGTTGCCAAAGTCGAAGATGCGCCCCAGGTAGTCCGTTTCCACGCCCACAGAGAGGATCGTCCCCAGCGGCGCTTCCTGGCGGCTGTCGTACAGGAGGATGACCTTTTCCAGCCAGATGACGCGCTGGTTGGTGACGATGTAATAATCATTGCTCCAGTCAATGTAATTCCAAATGCCCCAACCCAAAATAACGACCAGCGCCACCGCTCCCACCGCATACGGCGTGGTGGCGGCGGTGATGAATCCCATCGCAAACAGCCCAATGGGAATCAACAAAGCCAGCACAGGCGCAACCAGCGCCTGATACAAACGAATTTTGTGCCGCCGCGCGATGAAATATATCACCTCGTTCTTGCCGAGCCATTTGAAGTTCGTGGCGCGCGCCAGTTTGCGGCTCTTGATGGAGACCTGGAAATTCGGTTTGAGTTTTTCGTACTGGGTGAGCAGGGACTCGAACACCGGGCGCGAGATGAACAGCAGCACACAATTCTCAACGGCGGTGACGGTGGCGGAGCGGTTGCGGTTTTCGAACAACGCCTCCTCGCCGAAGTAATCGCCCGCGTACAAAACGGCGAGTCGTCGTTCCCCTTTTTCTTTTTCGGCGTGGGGCACGGTGATCTTGACCTTGCCCTTGTACACCATGTAAAAACCGTCGGGCTTGTCGCCGCGTTTGAAGATCACCGCCCCCGCAGAGACTTCCTTTTCGGTGAGTTTTTGGGCAATGCCGCCCAGCTGCGCCTGGTCCAGCCCGCTGAAGAGGTGCATCTTATCCAGAAATGCGACGCGTTGTGGAATTTCGATCACGAGTTGATTCTATCAAACTTCGCGCACAATCGCGCAGCCGTAGGCGGGGGTCTCCGTCAGCGCGGGCAAACGCCCTTCGAGCAGCGACTCAACCGCCTCGTCCAGAAAGAAGCGCTTGGGGACTCTCTGCCGAAAGGTGACATCGTCCACCGAGCCGCGATAGCGCAGGATTCCATCCCGGTCCATGACGAAGATGTGCGGAGTGGTCTCCGCCCCGAACAGATCCGCAACCTGGCAATCCGCATCGAGCAGGACCTCGGGGAGCCGCCGCGTTTCAGCGGCTTGGTTCAACGCTGCGGGCGTTTCATTGCGGTTCGACGCGATGGACAGCATCGCAACATCGTCCTGCCACTGCACGAACATCGCCAGGATGGCTTTGTCGGTGCGCTCCGAGTGCGGGCATTCGCACGACCAAAAGTTGACGATGACAATGCGTCCACGGTAATCGGAGAGGCGATGTGTTTTGCCGTTGAGATCAGGCAGTTCAAAATCGGGGACGGGGTGGTTAAGTTGTAAAGTCATCAGGTTAACAGGTTGGAAGGTTTGAACCTTTAAACATTCAAACCTTCCAACATTTAAACGATCTCGACCCCCGCCAGTTTCTCGATCACCCCCACCACCGCGGAGTTGTCCAACTCGCCCATGCCCTGCTCGATCATCTGCTGGAAGAATTGCGTGTTTTCCTCCGTCGCAGAGATGGGGATGCCGTATTCCCGCGCCGTTTCCAAAACAATTTTCATATCTTTCAACTGCATGTACGCCTTGAAACCGGGGTTGCGGTTGCCCTCGAACAAACGCGGCGGCTTGACGTCGAGCGTCCAGCACTGCGCCGCGCCGCCCTTGATCGCCTCCACTACCTTGCGCGGGTCCACGCCCGCCTTCTTCGAGAAGACCAGCAGTTCGCCCATCGCCACCATCTGCGCCGCCACCATGATCTGGTTCGCCGCTTTCGCCACCTGTCCCGCGCCCGCTTCGCCGACATGCGTCACGCTCTTGCCCATTGCCTGAAAGACCGGCATGACCTTTACCACTGCTTCCGCCTCGCCGCCCACCATGATGGTTAGCGTGCCGTTCCTCGCGCCAATATCCCCGCCGGAGACGGGCGCATCCAGCGCGAGAACGCCTTTTTCCTTCAACTTCTCCGCAATCCTCCGCGCCGACGCCGGTTTGATGGTGGAGTTGTCAACGTAGATGAGTCTATCGTGCGCGCCCTCGATGATTCCGCGTTCGCCCAGCACCACTTTTTCGACATCGGGCGTATCGGGCAGGTTGGTGAAGACCACGTCCACCTGCGCCGCAACAACCGCCGGCGTGGATGCGGCGGTCGCGCCTTCGGCAACCAGTTCATCCACCGCCGCACGGGAGCGGTTATGAACGACAAGCGGAAATCCTGCCTTGAGGATATTCCGCGCAATGGATTTGCCCATCAATCCCAAACCGATGTAGCCGACTCTTAACATGGAGATACTCCTGTAGCGCAAGATTCCATCTTGCCATGTATGGACGTGATTATAACGTGATGGTCGGATAATGGAGTCGAAGTCCCTGGCTTTCGACATCCAAAGACGGGAGCCATTGGTCTCCAAATCAAAAAGCCTGCCCCTTTGCAGAGACAGGCTTCCGGTCCGGGGTGAAGCGTTTATTTGATCGTGTAAGTAATGTTCACCGTCACACTGATCGCCAGTTGACCCGGCTGAATCGGCACGGCGCTTTCAACAGCGGCTCCGCCGCCGCCGCCCTTGCCTTCAAAGTAAGGGATCGGGCTGCTTTCGTAGTAATTGATGCTCTGAATGTCCACAAGGGATAAACCGGCAACCTCCGCCAGTTCCTGCGCTTCCTGCTTGGCGTCTTCCACCGCCTTGGCGCGCGCTTCCTTGTTGGCTTCGGTCTTGTCTTCCACGTCGAACTGGATGCTGTAGATGTTGTTCGCGCCCGCGTCCACGGCGGCATCGAGCAGGTCGCCCAGTTTTTCGAGATCGCGCACGGTCACATTGACGGTGTTATCCACCGAATAGGTCGTGCCCTGAATCTGACCGCTGGGATCGTACTGCGGGTTCGACCAGATGCTGAAATTCGTGGTGCGGATGTCCTTCTCGTCCACGCCGAATTCCTTGATGGCGGCAATGACCGCATTGGTCTGTTCCTTGTTGACCTCAACCGCTTCGGCGGCGTTTTCACGCTGGGTGTTCACGCCGATATTGATGTAGACGATGTCGGGGGTCAGGTACACAATGCCCACGCCGCTGACGTTCAACGTCCGCAGGTTTTCCGGCGCCGCCTGGTTGATGGTGGTCGGCCCGCAGGCGCTTACCACGAGAGCCAGCACAGCCAAAATCGCAAAAGCTAAATATTTCGTACGCATGGTTGTCTCCTTTTTTGTAATGTTACACCCAATAGACGCGCCGCTCCTGAAAATGTTCCCGCAGGCGGTCTTGAATTTTGCCCCGTTTACGGCTAAAATTTGCACAAATGTTCTACATTGTATCGCCAAAGGCGATAAGGATGACATGCCGATCAACTATCAGGAAATTTACACCCAGATCAAAGAGATAGGACAAGGCGCAAAGGAAAGAAAGCAGAAGAAAGAGGATGCGCAAAAACAGGCGCAGAAACTCCTCGAAGCCCATTCTTCCCAACTGGACTTCCTGCGCTCCAAAGTGGATGCCGCCAAAGCGGCGGATGCCAACCTCCGCTGCGCCGTTCCGTTGGATGAAGAACTCGCCTCACACTACCCGACGCCTGCTCCTGCCCCCGCGACTCTGATCGCTGCCGACGGCTCGCAGAGCATAGCAGACCGGCACAGCCCCGTCCAATTCTGCGTAATCAACGTCGGCGCAATCTCCCTGAAACCCAACTCCGGCGAGACGCCGCTTGTAAAAGTTGAAAGCGAACTATTTTTCGGCGACGCCATCGAGGAGAACGGCTTGACCACCGACGGCGGCGTCGCCCTGCGCCGTGACCTTGCCGAGCGCAGCGTGATTGAAAAAATGAGCAAAGGGCTGAAAGGTTCCATTGTCTCATTCACAGACGGCACGCTCGAAATCTTCCGCGCCAAAGACGTGGACAGCCCCAGCATGTACCGCGACACGGTGGAAAAATACATCACGGTCCTTTCACGCTTGCAGGGACGGGGTATCATCTCGGCGGGCTACATTGACAAACCCTCCTCCAGCCTGGTGGTGCGGCTGCTCGAACTGACGCAGATCACCATCCCCGAAGAGATGGAAAAACTGCGCACCGCGCCGCCGCTGAAATACGTCACGGATCGCTGGCTGTTCGGCTACAACAACAAGTTATTTCAACTGCTGCCGCCCGGTCATCGTTCGGCGGTGTTCAAGATTCAATCCAACGCCGAGAAGAGCTACAAAGGCGTGCTCGAATTGCATTTCTTTTACCTCAATGTGGGCACCGAGGGGCATCCCTGGCCCGTCCGCGTGGAAATTCCGCGCTGGGTGGTGGATGATAAACAGCAACTGGACTTGCTGCATGCAGTGTTGGTGGAGCAATGCCGTATGATGGGCAGCAAGCCATACCCATATCTTCTGCATCGCGCGCATGAGACGGCGGTGGTGAAGAACGAGGAGAAATATCAGATCGAGCAGATGCTTCAGCAGGAGTTGAGGCGGAATAACGAAGACGTTGAAGATGGTTCGTTCAAACAGTCTGCAAAGGATTTGAAAGGGCGGGCGAGCTTCAGGTAAAAGGAACTTTTTTCAACGTATGGTCGTTGGTGAACTGCCTATTTTTTTAATCCTCATAGCAGAAAAGGAATAAGAACAATGTTGGTTTGTTTCGGAAGTTTGTTTTTGGTGGTGATCGGTTTGCTCGGCATTTTTGCCAAAGATATGATGTGGGACTTGACCGCCTGGCAAAACCAGATGAAGGGACTCGCCTCAGAGCGCACCGATACTTGGGATACCATGACGACCATCGGCGGTGTGGTGGCAATCATCTTTGGTGTGCTGGGTGTGTATATGTTTTTTGCGAACGGGTTGTAGGGATGACCCTCGCGGTCATCCTGATGGTCATCCTGATGGTCATCCCTGATGAAATGAAATATTGGGCTGCAAAAAGGACAGGGGCGAGCCCCGCCCCTACGGAGACATGAAACAATGACACAACCAATCGAGATCGGACGTTTACTTCGGGCAGGGACGACGGGCTTCATTGCGGGCTGCCGTGTGAATCAGTTGAGCGTGCCTTCGTTTGGGGCGCTTGTCCGCGCGCCGCTGGGGGATGGGTATCAGGTGTATGGGCTTATCCACGATATTCACATTGACGATGACGGGCTGGTGCGCCAGTTGGTGACCGCCGACGGTGTGAGCGAGGAAGTGATGAAGGATAACCGCGAGCGCCGCATTGTGCCCGTGGAAATGTCCGTGCTGGCGGTGGGATATGAGCAGGATGGCAAAATCCATCATCTGCTGCCGCCGCGTCCGCCGCTGAGTTTGGATGTGATCTATCTATGTGACGATAAAGAGATTACCCGCTTTACAGAGAGGTTCGGGTATTTCCGTCATATCTTGAATGGCAAGGATGTGCCTGTGGGCGAAGTTGTCGCCGCGCATATTTTGCAGGCGGGCAGGGCAAGGGGTGTGGATGGCGGGCGATGGATCGAGTCCGCGACGCAGGAAGTGATCACGTTGCTGCGGGATGATTACCCGACGTTGATGAGTGTGCTGGGTGCTTTGGCGGATATTTCTTAAGAGCGATAAACCACAAAGTGTCACGAAGGTACACGAAGGAAGAGCAAAGGTTTTAAACCTTAGTGACACTTCGTGAACCTTTGTGGTAAGTGGAAGGAGGAAATATGGAAAAGAAATTTTATGCGCCAGTCCCGCCGCATGTGGAGAAGGTTGGGAAGGCGGTGTTGGATGCGGCGTTTAAAGTCCATACCGCGCTGGGACCTGGGTTGTTGGAGTCGGTGTATGAGACTTGTACGGCGTTCGAGTTGAAGGAAAGCGGTTTGAGCGCCCCAACTCAGGTTGGTTTGCCTGTGACGTATCGCGGAATCAAGATGGATGCTGGGTTGCGTCCAGATATGGTCGTGGAAGATTGTGTAATTGTAGAGTTCAAATCAGTGGATACGATGCATCCGATCTTTGATGCGCAGTTGATTACGTATTTGAAGTTGACGGGTATCCGTTTGGGATTTTTGATCAATTTCAATGTGGTGCATTTGAAAGATGGGATTAAGCGGATTGTTGTGTAATGAGACTCAACCACAAAGGGTCACAAAGGAACACGAAGGAAAACCAAAGGTTTTAAACCTTAGTGACCCTTCGTGACCCTTTTGGTGAAAAGAGGTATTTATGGAACAACGAACTCAAATTGGATATTTGGTTGGCGGCGGGTTGAAGGAGAATTTTCGAGTCAGACTAACTGTCTCTCCGCAGGAGATTCAGGAGGGGGCGTTTGTGGTCATCCAGAGCGGATGGTGGAATTATTATGGGATCGTGACCGACATCCAACTCGGTGCGACCGACCCGCGCTTTGCAGATGAGCAGACGGAGGTGCGCTTCCCTGCGCATATCGCCAAGGCGCTGCATGGACAGACGTTGTATGCGAACCTTGAGGTGCTGCCGAATCTGATGCTGGAGGTGGGTCCCGAATTGGGCACGCCTGAGTATAAGGATTGGCAGGGAAGAATCGCTGCGGGCTTGAAGGATGCGCCGCGCATTTTGCCTGTCAAGAATGTACCGCCGCACCATGCAGTCGTGTCGCTGGCGAATGAGGGCGATATTGCAGAAATCTTTGGCGATCCAAACAAAGAAGGTAATTTTGTAATTGGGTATACGCGCGAGCAGAATCATCCCGTGTGCATTGATTTGGATAAGTTCGTGCAGCGGTCATCGGGAGTCTTCGGGGCGACGGGGACGGGTAAGTCGTTCCTGACGCGCTTGGTGCTGGCGGGGTTGATGAAGCACAATCAGGCTTCTGTGTTGGTGCTGGATATGCACAACGAGTATGGGTTTGACGATGTGGCTTCCGACACGAAAAAAGCCGTGAAGGGTTTGAAGACCCTGTTCAAGGGCGGAGTCCGATGCGTTGGCTTGGGAGCAGGTAGCACCATCAGAGGCAATCAAGTTGACTTTAATTTGGAAATCTCGACGGGTGATATTTCCACATCTGATATTGAAACGCTTTCACGCGAGTTGAATCTGCGCGAGACCACGCCGACGATCCTGAATGCGTTGTATGGCACGTTCAAGGAGAAGTGGTTTGCGGCGTTTCGTTCGATGAGCCGTGAGACGGTGATGATCGAAGATGAAAGAGGAAAGACGAAAGAGGTGCCTGCGGAGGGGAGCGTGGCGAAGTGGGCGATGGAGAACGGTGTGAATGTGATGGCGGCGGAAGCGCTTCATGACAAACTGCGACGGCTGTTCAGCCAACCCTATATCGTGGACAACCCGGCAGCGGATTCGGTGGCGCAGATCATTCAGTCGTTGGAGGCGGGCAAGCATGTGGTGCTGTCGTTCGGCGAGCATGAGAGTGATTTGGATTATCTGCTGGTGTCGAATTTGCTGACGCGCAAGATCCGCGCGGCGTGGGAGAAGAAGACGAATGAGTTCCGCACGCACGGTAAGGCGGAGCCGCGTCCGTTGATCATTGTGGTGGAGGAGGCGCATAAACTGCTCAACCGTGAGATGGCGGCGCAGACGACCTTTGCGACCATCGCGCGCGAGCTGCGCAAATATTATGTGACGCTGTTGATCGTGGATCAGCGTCCGTCGCAGATCTATGATGAGGTGATGAGTCAGTTGGGCACGCGCATCAGCGGCTGGCTGGGCGATGATCTGGATATTCAGGCGGTGCTTTCGGGTCTTTCGGGGCGCGATTCGCTGCGCGGGATGCTGGCGCGTTTGCAGCCGAAGGAAGAGGTGCTGCTGCTCGGTTGGGGCGTGCCGATGCCGCTGCCTGTACGCTCACGGCGCTATGATGAGGCGTTTTGGAAGGAGATGGGGAAGGGCAAGAGGAGTAGTGAGGAGATAAATAGAGAATTAGGCTTTTAGTGAAGAGGAGAATTTGCCTGTCCCGTCGTTAGACGGGGAAGGAGCTGGGGTTTGGTGGGTAGTGCTTTGACCACGAAGTGTCACGAAGGGGCACGAAGGTTTTTAAGAACAGGCTCTGTGTGAGGTCTGTTTTTAATTAAGGTGTTGCTAAATCCTGTATATTATAGTAATATACAAATATGATTGTTCTTAGCCAACTGACTGGGTTTGATTGGGATGAGAGTAACCGCGAAAAGAACTGGGAGAAACACCAGGTTCTGGCAAGCGAATGTGAAGAGGTCTTTTTCAATCTACCGTTATTGCTTCAACCAGACCCAAATCATTCCCAAGAGGAACCACGTTACTTTGTACTCGGTCATACAACGGCAAACAGGCGTTTATTTATTGCTTTTACTGTACGCGATAACAAAATTCGAGTGATTTCCGCCCGCGACATGAGCAAGAAGGAGCGAAAAATTTATGAGCAAACCAATTCCTAAATTCAAAAATGAAGATGAAGAGCGCGAATTCTGGAGCGAGAATGACTCTTCTGAATATCTCAATTGGGAAAATGCCGAACGGGCGTTATTCCCGAACTTAAAACCTTCCACTAAAGCGATTTCCATTCGTTTGCCTGAATCGCTTTTGGATGCAATACGTCAACTGGCGAATGAACGCGATGTGCCATATCAATCCTTGATTAAGATGTATTTGCAGGAACGAATCGAAGAGGACTTCAAGGCGCGAAACATGCCAAATGCAGGTTGATGTAGAGAATGGAGTGTATCTTATGCAATTCAAGGACATTATCACAATCGAAGCAGGGAAGAGGGGTGGCAAGCCATGTATTCGCGGAATGCGAATCACGGTCTATGATGTGTTGGAGTATCTTGCTTCGGGCATGACCGAGCAGGAAATTTTGCAGGACTTCCCGTATCTTACGAAAGAAGACATCCTTGCCTGTTTGGGGTTCGCGGCAGCGCGTGAACGGGTGATGGTGGCTGTGCAATGAAGTTACTGTTATTCGACCAGAACTTATCACCCCGCCTTGTAGAACGACTGGCGGATGTTTACCTGAATCTGTTCACGTTTTTCCGCTTGGGCTGGGCGATGCAATGGACATCGAAATTTGGCAATATGCCCATGACCATGATTATATGATTGTGACCAAAGATGCCGATTTCAGCGAGTTTGGAGTTTTGAAGGGATTTCCGCCGAAGATCATTTGGATTCGTCGTGGAAATTGTTCGACGAAAGATATTGAAATGATTTTGCGGGAAAACTATTTGGCTATCAGTCAACTAAGTGACGATGGGGAGACTGGGATTTTGACATTGTTCTAAACCCTGCGAGGAGAATTTGTGGGAGTTGGGGTTTGGTGGGTAATTTTTAACCGCGATGGGCACGAAGTACACGAAGGTTTTTGATTTTTGGCAAAGACGAAGTGGAAGGGTAAAAGGCTTGTTGGTTGTGAAAGCACAAACCACAATTCATGCAAAGGTGAACTTTGGGAGTGTGAACGTTGCCATAAAAAGGTTTGTTGGGAAGAAGGCTCGACAGACTTACTCGAACTGTGTGATGATTGCTGGCACGATATCCGTGTTTTGGGACAAAATTATCTGTCTCCTTTAGATCAATGGAAGGCGATTAATGAAAATCTCTCTTGATGGTGCTTTGGAATTTGAGTTCTTTCAACTTGAAGATATTGTGAAAGCAGAACAGTTTGCCGAAAGCAATGGCGGTACAGTTTATTCTTGGAAAACTACTGGGTATTCCAATTGGCTGGAAAAGAAATTATCGGTTGCTGATGTTATCGGTCTCGCTGTGCTTCCAAATGGAATGCCTGATTGGATAGAATTACCTGACGACATGGATGACTGAATAAGGAAGATGTTTCATGGAATTGATACTTTCAAAGTTCTCCGCAAGCGAATACAAAAGTCAAGCACAGAAGATTCGTGTGATGACGGAAGGCTGGGTAAATAAATCGGTTTTTTGCCCCAATTGCGGAAGTTCGTTAAATTCCTTTGAAAATAATTCGCCAGTTGCAGATTTTTACTGTAAGAAGTGTGCAGAAGAATACGAACTGAAATCTAAGAATGGGGAAATGGGAAAGAAGATTGTAGATGGCGCATATTCCACGATGATTGAGCGACTGAAATCAGACAACAACCCGAATTTCTTTTTTCTGACATACGACAAGTCCACGCTGGAGGTGCGGAATTTCCTGACCATCCCGAAGTACTTCTTTGTCCCAGCGATCATAGAGAAGCGCAAGGCGCTGAGTCCCACCGCGAGACGGGCGGGCTGGGTCGGCTGCAATATTGATGTGAGCAATATCCCTGAGATTGGGAAAATCTTCTTTGTCCAAAACGGCGTCCGCAAAAGCAAAGATGAGGTGCTCGAAAAATGGAGCAAAACCGATTTTGTCAAAGCCGCGCAGAGCGTCGAGTCAAAGGGCTGGCTGTTGGATGTGTTGATGTGCGTGGAGAAGATCAAGCAACCTGAGTTTTCGTTGGAAGATGTCTATGGGTTTGAAGGGGTGTTGCAAGCCAAGCATCCGTCAAATCACAATGTGAGGGCGAAGGTCCGCCAGCAGTTGCAGTTTTTGCGGGATAAAGGCGTGATCGATTTCGTGGGACGTGGTCAATATCGGATGATTGGTAGGTAGGGACACGGCTTGTGCCACGAAGTGGTATCCCCGTGCCCAAGGATGATGGTGAAAATTCAATTTCACAGAATAACGATATGTCTGGTGAGAACTTGGGCGGGGAAACCCCGCCCCTGCGAATATTCAACGGAACACCGACATTGGGACAGGTAATTGCATATTTCAAATATCAATCCACGAAGGAAATGAACAAGGCAGAAAACACAGGCACGGTCACAAAATTTTGGCAAAGGAATTATTACGAACATATCATCCGCGATGAGACCGACCTGCAAAACAAAACCGATTACATTGAATCGAATCCGCTGTTGTGGGACGAAGATGACGAGAACCCTGCCAATATGAAGTAACGAGAAAACACTGGGATGGATGTCCCAGTGTTTTTGATTTGAGGTGGAATGATATGTTGCACTACGCAACCAGATTTGATACAATGTGGTTAGAAAGGAAGACGCTATGAATATTCTTCACGTCCGCAGTGTGCCCGATGATTTATACGCACGGCTACAAAAATTAGCCCAATCAAAAAATCGTTCTTTGAGCGCCCAGGTGATCATCTTGTTGACACAGGCAATCGAAGATGAGGAGCGGCGCAAGAAGCAGGCAAAAACTTTGAACTCCATTCGCCGTCGCCGTTTCACGCCTCCTAAAAATGCACCTACTTCGCTTGAATTGTTGAAAGAAGATAGGTCTCGATGACCGAGGTTGTTCTGCGCTGCGTTTTGGATGCCAGCGTTGGTATAAAACTATTTATCGAGGAGGAATTTTCCGACAAGGTTGAACGGCTGTTTTCCAAACTTGCCGAAGACCCACAGGCGGAAATTCATGTTCCTGATTTGTTTTATATCGAATGCGCCAACATCCTGCTCAAATATACCCGCCGTCATAACCGTCTGCTGGAAGATTCGTTGAAAGATATCGCGGATTTGAATGACCTTGCGTTGAAATCCACTTCCACATCTGAATTAATTGAAGAAGCGCTTGAGCTTGCGCATGAGAAAAACCTGACGGCGTATGACGCTTGTTATGCCGTGCTTGCCCGCCAATTGGCTCTCCCATTGGTGACAGCGGATGCTCCACTAGCGCGTGCAGTTGATTGGGCGGTGTGGATTGGGGATTTTGAGGTGTGATCTTAAGGTGTTGTAGAACAATAGAACGCTGGGATGAATGTCCCAGTGTTTTTGATTTGAGGATGCAGAAGAAATAATAAAACTCGGAAGTTTTTGGCTTCCGAGTTTGCTTTATGCAACAGTTTTGACGTGCGGGTATTTGAGGATTCTCTCGTCCGAAGTAACCAGTTTATATTTCATTACTCTGGCTGTAGCGACAATGATCTGGTCAGCGGGGTCTTTGTGAAATTCCCCAGGCAGGCGGGTCGATTCGGTTGCGATTTCGGGAGTCAACTCGATGATTTGAACCCCAGGATAACTCAACCGAGACGGGTAATTCAAGTCGCTTGTTTTCAACCAGCTTGGCGATTTCCCAAAGAGAGATTGCGCTGATGCCAATTTCACCATCTTCATTGGCTGCAATGACTTCCAATTGGGTGGCTGTCAGTTTTTCGTCACCATGTACCCACCAAACCCAAATATGGGTGTCTAACACGATCATCTGGCAGATTCCCAATCACTTGCTGCTACGCTTTTGAATGGGTCACGGTACACGACCGTTTTTCCGCGCAGAGGATATTTGGAACGGGTCGCTTTCTTGCCGCGACGAATAAACACTTCCACAGTTTCGCCTGTGCGAAAGGGAAGTCCGTTAATGGAGAGTTTTCCGCCTTTGGTGATTAAAGTCTTGGTACGAAATGTTTGGTGCATGAAAACCTCTGTCCACTATTTTACACTGTTTCAGACAACCCGAATTTCTTTTTTCTGACATACGACAAGTCCATGCTGCCCCCTCCCAGCCTCCCCCAAATACGACAAGTAAAAGTCTGGTTGTGAATTCAAGGTTTGCATAGTCGGATTTGGGGGAGGTGCCCGTAGGGCGGTGGGGGTGGTCGGCTGCAATATTGACGTGAGCAATATCCCTGAGATTGGGAAAATCTTATTTGTCCAAAACGGCGTCCGCAAAAGTAAAGACGAAGTGCTTGAAAAGTGGAGCAAAACCGATTTTGTCAAAACCGCACAGAGCCTCGAGTCAAAGGGCTGGCTGTTGGATGTGTTGATGTGCGTGGAGAAAATCAAGCAGGCTAAGTTTTCGCTGGAAGATGTCTATGGTACGGGATAAAGGGGTGATTGAATTCGTGGGGAGAGGTCGGTATCGGATGAGATTGAAGAGCGGATAAGCACGACGGACACAAAGTACACAAAGGTTTAAGAAAAACTCGGAAGGTTGCATCTTCCGAGTTTCTATTTGAACATGCCTTCGATGTCAGTCCACAACGAGGGCATTTCAAGAATGTCCGCAAAGGATTTTGTCCACCTGCGGATGCGGTCAACATCGAGTTGTGGATGTTTATCAATAATCGTGCGGATATCTTCCAGGTCTTTGGGGCGGTGTGCGACGGCTTTCATAATGATCAAGTCTTCGGGTGTGGGGAGGCGCACCGAAAGAGTATTTGTTGATTGGATACTTCCACGCTCCACCATTTCTTCTTCAAAAGGCAAAACGCCAAGAGAAATATCAATATTGATTTTCGATGGGATGTGGCGCAAAAGTAAAACTCGGCTCTTGCGGGCAAACTCTTCGACGTCAGGAATTCTTGGTTGAATATCTTCTGCCTTTGCTGCTTCCAGAAATTTTACAATATCTTCTGTGGAAAGCAGGAATATCGCGTCAACATCTTCGGTGAAGCGGGGTCTGCCAAGTAAACCGACAGCAATTCCGCCAATGACCACGCCACGATTGTCGAATTTTTCCAAAAGCCGTTGAATGGCTTCAATTGCAGAACGAAAAGGTTCCAATCCTGGCTGCATTTAGATTGTCCCTTTTAATATTGCCCAACGATTGAATACATCCATTTCGTGATCGTCGTCTCCGCGAGTTAATCCCGTGGCAAGGGCAAATTGAAAAATGGAATTGATCTGCCGCCAATGTTCATCCATCGTCATGGCGCGAAGTTCCTGCCGTTCGATTTCTTCGACGGCTTTCCAACGCTCGCGGTAGAATTTGATGTCAAATCCTGCATCCATGCGTTAATTATAGCATTGGAAGACAGGCAAAACGCGGGAACACTGGGATGGATGTCCCAGTGTTTTTGATTTGAGGCGGAATGTCTGCGTGATGGGGAAGGCTGGGTGAATCGGAGTGGCTTCGGCGGACTACCCTGAAATGTACACGTGTCCTGCCTCACCCTGTGCCTCCCGAAGGACATCGGGACGATGTGCGGCGCCAGCGGTTCGTGGAAGCCCGCGTGCGCGGCGGGCATTGTCGTCGAGCCGGAACTTCCCAGGGAAAATTCTCTTATTTTCCGCTCATCAGAATATGGGTATACTGGAATCGGTACATGAAGAAAGGAGGATCTATGACGAAACAGATCGGACTTTGGATTGACCACAAAAGGGCGGTGATTCTGACCGTGAGCGAGCGCGGCGAAGCCATGCAGACGATCGAGTCGGGGATTGACCGGCATGTCTCGTATCGGGGCGCAACCCGTCCGCGCACGCCCTACAGCGCCCAGTATCAGAAAGGAGACGACCAACTCGACAAACAATTTAATGGATTGCTCAAGAAATATTACACCCAGATCCTGTCCCGCCTGCGCGATGCGGATGCAATTCTGATCTTCGGTCCCGGCGAGGCAAAAGCGGAGTTGAAGAAACGCCTTGCCCGGCAGAAGTGGTCCGCGCGTATCGCGGGTATCGAATCCGCAGACAAGATGACGGACCGCCAGATCGCCGCGAAAGTGAGGCGTTACTTTAAAGGGGCTGCCAGAAAATCGTAATCCATCGAGGGGCGCGCAGTCAAAAAACGAATAACCTTCTGCGGCAGTCTGTGAGAAGGCTGCCGCAGTTGTTTTTATTCATGGAAGGTTTGATAAAATAACGCATCTTTTATCGGATCGCACAACCCTTGCCTCCCTCGTTTTTCATCATCCTCATCTCGGTCTTTGTGGACATGCTCGGCTACGGCATCATGCTGCCACTGCTGCCGTTCTTTGTGCAGGCGCAGGACGGCGGCGCTGCCATCGCGGGCGGCTTGATGTCCATGTACTCGGCGATTCAACTCGTCTCCGGTCCCATCCTCGGCGCCCTCTCCGACCGTTACGGGCGCAAACCCATTTTGCTGCTCTGTCTCTTTGGTACGGCAGCGTCCTATCTTTTGCTGGGCTTGGCAAATTCGCTCGTCATGATTTTTCTCGCGGTCTTTTTGGATGGACTGACCGGCTCGAACCTGACTCTCGCTCATGCCTACATCGCTGACTCGACCACTGCCGAAAACCGCGCCAAGGGAATCAATTATTCTCAACTCGCTTTTGGACTGGGCATCATGGCGGGTCCCATCCTCGGCGGACTCCTCAGTGGATACGGACTCAGCGTCCCGGCGCTCGTCGCCTCTTTCTTCGCCTTTGCCAATACCGTTTTCGGATTCTTTTTCCTCCCCGAATCCTTATCCCCTGAACGCCGCGAGACCAAGCCGATCGCGCAGGTCTTTTCATGGGCTGGACAATTCACGAGTATTTTCCGAAAGAAGAACATTCAAAATTTTTTGGCCGTGCTTTTCCTGCTCAACCTCGCCTTTGCCGGTTTGCAGACGAATTTTCCGCTTTTCTCCAATGCCCGCTTCGGCTGGACTCCGGCGCAGAACAGCTATTTCTATTTGTATGTCGGGTTATGCGGCGTGATTGTGCAGGGAGTTTTATTCGCCAGATTGCAGGCGCAATTCGGCGAGCGCAAACTCATCCCGGCGGGACTCACATTCATGGTCATCGGCTTGGCGGGCATGGCGTTTGCCCCCGATGCATGGATGATCTTCCCCGCTGTGGCTGTCGTTGCGTTAGGGACGGGTATCAGCATTCCGTCGTTGACTGCGCTGGTCTCGCTGCGCATCCCTGAGAATGAGCAGGGACGTTTGATGGGCGGCAATCAAACCCTGTTGGCGCTGACGAACATTTTTGGTCCCACCATTGCAGGCATTTCGTTCGACTTCGTTGCCATCTCTGCGCCGTATTGGTTGGGTAGTGTGTTTGCGCTGCTGGCGGTGGGGATTTGGAAGATGGACGATAGACGATGGACGATGGACGATGGATTGTCTATCGTCCGTGGTCAATAGTCTGTGGTCAAATGCTGTATCGCTGTCTGAACTCCATCTTCTTGATTCAACGTCTCGCAAATCTCTTTGGCTTTTGCGTGCATTTCTTTATTGTTCAACGCTTCGGTAATGGCTTGGGCGAGATTCTTTGCACTGAGTTTTCTCTGCGGAATGGATAATCCCGCACCCAGTTTGTGAATCCGCTCGCCCCAGAAGAACTGGTCAATGGCGAGGGGCAGGGTGATGGTGGGAATGCCTGCATGTAAACTTGCAGACGTTGTCCCTGCGCCGCCGTGATGGACGGCGACTTTGACGCGAGGATACAGCCAATCATGCGGGATGTATTCGATGGGGAAGATGTTCTTCGATTTGATCATGCCATGCCATTTGGCGGGGAGGGTCAGCACGGCTTGGGCGTTCGCCATGTTTAACGCTTCTTCGAGCACAGATAAATATCCCCGCATCCCCGGGCTGCCGAAACCAATTGCGATCAAGTTGTCAGCAGAATCAATGAAGCGCAAAAGCGTCGAAGCGCCAGGCTGCCAGTTCTCCAATTCTCCAACCCTCCAATATCCCGTAATGATTTGCTTCTCATTCCAATCCTTGGGACGCGGTACGACGTGTTCACTGAAGGCGTTGAGGGTAAGCGGTTGGTGCGAATCCGCTCGCAGCGAAGGGTCAAGCCAATGGGCGGGAGCCAGCCCAAAGTCCGCGTGACGCGCGTGGTTGATCTCGGAGCGCCACGAAAGCCAGATGGCTTGAGTCACAGCCCAATGCGAGAGCCAGTTTCCAATTCCTGAAAGAGAAAAACGAAACGGCAGCAGCGCAGATGGAAATTCGCGGGTGGGGGCAAACGGTTGCAGCAGCGCACGGACGGCGGGAATGCCCAGCCCTTCGGCGATGTGCGCGCCCCAGAGGGTTGGCAAGCCGTGAATGAGCAGGTCGGAGCCGCGGCAGGCTTCGGCGGCGGTGTGCAGCATGCGCCGATAGAGCGGGCGGGCTTTTTGTAAAAAGTTGCGTGTGGCTTGAAAAGAGCGAATGGGGTTTGTGCCGAGCGTCATCGGCGTGGAGTTGCCCTGCTCGATGAGCAGGTCGGTGGGGTTGCCGTCGAATGGGGCAAATGGGACGCGATGGCTTTGGATGAGATTCGCAAACCCATGCGGCGCGGCAATGCGGATGTTGTAGCCCGCTTCAAGCAATCCTTTGCCAAGCGCGATGTAGGGGAGAACATCTCCGCGGGTGCCGCTGGTGAGGAGGGTGATAACTGGACGATGGACCATGGACGGCAGACGATGGGCAAGCAGGGTCCATCGTCTGCCGTCCATCGTCAACTGTCAATTTTCTCGAACACCAACATCCGGTATTCCACCACCTTCATCGCCAGACATTGCTGCAACGCCATGCTCCCCAGCATGGATGGGATGATGGCATGTCTGGCGGGAAGTTTTTCGCCGAGGAAAAGTAGGGTATCGGCGAGAAAATCGGGCAGGTTGCGCAGGCGGAGCCAGGGTGTGAGTTCTTCGTTCTTGATGAGGTTGAGTTGGTTGGCGTTTGCGAATTGAACGATTTGTTCCACCGTCCGCACGCCGGGAACGTACCAGCCTTCGATGTAGGCATTCAGCCATTTTTGTTCATGCTTGGTGAACGGACGCACCGCCTGGTAATCGTCCACGAGGATGAGCCTGCCGCCTTTGCAAAGCAGACGCCCCGCTTCTTTGAAATATTTTTCCGGGTCAACGGCATGACAAACCGCTTCGACGGAATAGACGGCATCCAGTGATTTACCCGGCAGCGGCACGGAGGTGAAATCGCCTTCGGCAAAATGGGTTTGATTCTGCAAGCCAAGTTGCTTTGCGGACTCTTGCGCGAGCCGGGCTTGCACAGGGCTGAGGGTTAATCCGAGGGCGGGGGCGGGACTTTGCAGGCGCGGGTGGATGTAGAACAGACTCGCGCCCACGCCGCAGCCGAGATCGGCGATGCGGGCGTTGGCAGGCGTGGAAGATTCAATTTCACGGAGGATGAGGGAATTGGAGAAGTTCAGCGCTTCTTCCAGCGTCGTGACGCCCTCTGCCCACAATGAGCGGTGGATGTTTTGCGCCTTTTTATGACCGCTGAATTTCAGAAAGAGGCTGGTATTCTCATCGTAATATGTGCGGACGGAGTCGGTGGTGATGGGCATGGGAAAATTATATCCCGGTGGGTGGTGTATAATAATAGTGCAAAGCATGGTGCAAAAGGAGAGTGCAATGCGCGCTGTAAAAGAACGAATGAATTTGTATATCACCAAGTCGCTTATGGATGAATTGAAGAAAGCTGTGCCTGCCCGTGAACGGACTCGTTTTGTTGAGGAGGTGTTGGCTCGTGAACTGCGTCGCCGCAAATTGCGTGAGGTCTTGAAAAAATCCTATGGCGCATGGAAGGACGAAGATCATCCTGAATTAGCCACTTTTGAAGACATCAATCGCTGGGTGGCAGAAGGGCGGAAAAAATCCACTCGTGATTTTACTGCCGAGTGGGGGCAGGATGAGTGATTATCTACTCGATACAAATATTTTGATCTTGTATCTGCGAAAAACTCCCGGGTATTTGGAACTTTTGGATACCCTTGCAGCGGATGACACACTTTATATCTCAGCAATCACCCGTCTTGAAATTATTCGAGGAATGCGAGACCGTGAGCGTGAAGCTACTTTTGATGTTCTTGACTCCCTTGAAACGATTGAGATAAGCATTGAAATCGCCGACAAGGCGGGCGAATTAATTCGTACCTGGCGAACGCAAGGGGTTGTTCTGGAAGATGCCGACGCCCTGATTGCCGCAACAGCGCTCGAACATGGCTTGGCGCTTGTCACAACCAATGCAAAACATTTTTCCATGCCAGACCTGGTTGTATATCAGGCGGATGAACAAGGAAAACTATCCTTGAGAGATTGATTTTTCAGCAGGAGTTCCCCCATGTCCCACACCGCTTTTGCCACCACCACCCGCGGACTGAACCGCGACCTGCCGCCGATGCGTCTGTACGAGAAGGCGAAGAAACTCGGCATTTGGAATCCATCGGAGATTGACCTGACCAGGGACAAGCAGGATTGGGCAGGCTTCAGCGATGAAGAGAAAGACCTGTGCCTGCTGCTGCTCTCCATGTTCGTGGCAGGCGAGGAGGCGGTGACGCTCGATCTGCTTCCGTTGATTCAGGCGATTGCCGAAGAAGGGCGCATCGAAGAGGAAATGTATCTCACCACCTTCCTTTTTGAAGAAGCCAAGCATACCGATTTTTTCCGCCGCTTTATGGATGAAGTGGTTTTTCTCCCCTCTCCCAGAGGGAGAGGGGAGGGGGGTGAGGGCTTGACCCGCTATCACGGCGATAACTACCGCCAACTGTTCTACCACGCCCTGCCCGAAGCCCTGAACGCGCTTCGCTCCGACCCTTCGCCTGCCAGCCAAATTCGAGCTTCAGTGACCTACAACATGATCGTCGAAGGCGTGCTGGCAGAGACGGGCTACCAAGCCTTCTTTACCATGCTCGAGCGCAACGATCTTCTTCCCGGTCTGCGCAAAGGGATTTCTCTGCTCAAGCAGGATGAGTCCCGCCACATTGCCTACGGTGTGTACCTGCTCTCACGTCTCATGGCGGAACACCCCGACGAGTGGGACAGCCTGCAAATGCAGATGAACACTCTGCTTCCCTTTGCCATCGGTGTGATCGGTGACGCTTTCGCACGGTATGAGGTGGTTCCGTTCGGTTTGAAGGAGGAGGATTTCGTCAATTATGCGATGGGGCAGTTCAGCAAACGCTTCGAGCGTCTCGAAAAGGCGCGCGGCGCAAGTCTGGACGACGTGAATCGCGCGGCAAAAGAATCGGATGAGGCGTAGGGAAAAGCCTGGGGCGGGGAGCAGGCTCGGGCGGAGAAAGATGCGGGAATTTTGTCGGTTGTGCAAATCCATCAACGGGCGTAAAATTGGCGCGGTTAAGAACTATGTACACAAACGACGAAAGCGATTTAGGTTCTTCAGAGAGTAATCCGCCAAGTACAAGCCGCTTGGCGCGGCACGTGTTTAACTTGTTTATTCCCGTCACGTAGGTGCGCGGTGCGCCCCTGCGTGACTCACTTCACGCAAGGAGGCTGCCGATGCTGTGCATCTACAAAACCACCGAGAACGGGCTGGAAACGCTCGACATGATCGCCAACGGCGCCTGGGTCAATGCGGTGGACCCAACGCCCGGCGAAATCGAAAAACTGATCAATTGGGGGATGGAGATGGATTACATCAATTATTCCCTCGACCAGGATGAAATGCCGCGCATGGAACGCGATGAAGATTACACCTTCATCCTGCTTCGCATTCCCATTCACCAGCCCGAAAGCGATATTCCCTACATCACGGTTCCGCTCGGCATCATGATTTTGGGCAACAAGATCATCACCGTCTGCCGCTACGACAGTGATATTTTCAAGTCGCTCGCAAACGGGAAATACAAACAATTGAAGACCGGCAAACGCTACCGCCTCACGCTTTACATCTTCCTCGAAACGGCGGCGCGTTATCTGAACCTGCTGCGCGAGATCAACCGCGCCACCGAAACGGTGGAAGACCGCCTGCAAAAATCCACGCAGAACCGCGAACTGCTCGAACTGCTCAAATATCAAAAAAGCCTCACCTACTTTGCCACCGCCCTGCGTTCCAACGAGGTGATGATGGAGCGCGTACAGAAAACCCAGCTCTTCAATTACTACGAAGAGGACCAGGACCTGCTCGAAGACGTGCTGACCGAAAACCAGCAAGCCATCCAAATGACCAGCATCAACACCGAAATCCTCTCCAGCATGATGGACGCCTTCGCTTCGATCATCTCGAACAACCTCAACGTCGTCATGAAGGCGCTCGCCGCGCTCACCATCGTCCTCAATGTGCCGGCCATCGTGGCGTCGTTCTACGGCATGAACGTTGCCCTGCCCGGCGAGGGTCATCCGCTCGCCTTTCTCACGGTGTTAAGTCTGGCGCTCGGTCTCACCGCGCTGGCGACCTATATTTTCTATAAACGGGATTGGTTTTAAGTGGTCGCTCGAAATAGATTTAATAAAAATACGCTCCCGGCGGCGTCCCCGCCGCCGAGGACTGCGTCTTCGCGCAGCGAACGGCGGCTTGAGCGGAAATTTGTTTCTAAAAACTTACGACCAACTACTTAAGTAGTCGGTCGAAATAAATTTTACAAAAATACGCTCCCGGCGGCGTCCCCGCCGCCGAGGACGGCGGCATGAGCAGGAATTTGTTTTCTAAAAATTCTCGATGCCAAAGCCGCGCTGGGCGAAGGACCCGCCTGGGATGCAAAGACCCAAACGCTCTATTGGGTGGACATTCTCGAAAAAAGAATCTTTGCGGGAGCGGAACTCCTCGCCCAATTGGATGACTTCGTCGGATGTCTTGCCCCGCGGAAAAATGGGAATTTGATTCTCGGAAAACGCGCCTCTTTCGTGGACTTTGAGCCTGCTTCGTCCCGCCAGACCGTTCTCGCCGCTTTGAGCGAATCCCCGACCAACCGCATCAACGACGGCAAGTGTGACCCCGCCGGGCGTTTCCTTGCCGGCACGATGGACATGAACGAAAAGGAAGCCAGCGGTTCGCTGTATTCCTTCGACGGAAAACAAACGACCCGCCTGCTGGACGGCATCCGCATCTCGAACGGCTTGGCGTGGAGCCCCGACCATAAAACGTTTTACTACATTGACACCCCCACCCGCGAAGTGAAAGCCTTCGATTACGATGGAGTAACCGGGCAGATCGCAAATTTGCGGATTGCAGTTCGTGTCCCTGAATCTCTCGGCTGGCCCGATGGCATGACTTCCGACACAGAAGGCAGCCTGTGGATCGCCATGTGGGGCGGCGCACAGGTGACACGCTGGAATCCAAATTCCGGTCAACTGCTGGAGCAAATCCCGGTGCCGGCTCTGCAAACCTCCTCCTGCGTTTTCGGGGGAAAAAATATGAACGAGTTGTTCGTCACCTCTGCGCGGGTGGGAATGAGCGATGCAGATATAGAAAAATACCCGCTCTCCGGCGGGCTGTTCAGGGTGGTAACAAAAGTCGAGGGGATGCCGACGTTTGAATTTGGGGGCCTTCCGTAATTAATGGGAAATAGCCTAAACGCGAAGGACACCAAGTACACAAAGGGCGAAGGGCGGCTATTTTTATGGGCGTTTTTCCTTCGTGACCTTACAAAATTATTGCCACAATCTCCCCGCCAACTCAACAACTTCCTTCCGCTGTTCCTCCGTCAGCCCCACAAAGGGAGAATTCGCATCCGTCGTATCGCGGTTTTCCACGATCAACACGCGCGCATCTTTGCTGAAAGTATGCGAATGCCAAACGCCGCGCTTCACGTTGTAGAGTTTATACGGCTGCATATCCACCGCGTGGATTTTGGCCACTTTCTCATCGCCCTCCCCGATGAAAAGAATGCAGCGTCCCGCCAGCAGCACGAAGACCTCGTCGGTTTCGATGTGTTTCTGCATTTGGTGAATTTGATCGGGCGTCAGGTCGGGGGTGTAATTCATCAGCGCCACGCGCCAGGATTGGTAATCCACGAGCGGTTTGTAATCGGGTCCGTCGTGTTCGCGGACTTCGATCAGGGATTCGGGAAGCGGCTGGGTCACGGGTTGTTCTCCAAAAGGAAAGGATGGCTGATTTTACCCCCTCCCGCAGACCTGACAGCCTCGCAGAGAGCGTGACGGTCAGGTCTTATGAATTTAGAGATCGCGCCGGTTGAATGTGCCGATCGCCGCCATCAACATAAACGCGAGATAGAAGACAGCGTACCCGATCATGAGCGGGCTGGGGACGGAGATCGTGCCGAACGGCGACAAGCCCAGCGCGGCGGAGATGGGTGACTGCATTTCGAACGCCGCCCGCCGCCAGAGCGATTCGCTGGGGATGATCAGGCTGGTCACAATGCCGATGCGGATGGCGGTTTCGTTTTGCAGGTACGAACCGATCTGTTCCACCCAGCCGCCGATGAACGACAGCCCATACAATCCGAAGACCACGCCGCCCGTCGCCAGCCCGGAGAGAAAACTGGAACATGCCAGCGAGATGGTCATGATGAGCAGCGCTTCGAGGTAGATGAGGGCGATTCCCGGCAGGATGCCATGCGCCGTATATCCCGATAGCAGGCGAACGCTGAGCACCGTCCCGCCGGACATGAGAAAGGAATAGCCAGCCAGCAGAATGGCAAAGCCGAGCCATTTGCCGAGCACCACATCCATGCGGCGCACGGGTTTGGAGACAATCGTCTGGATCGTGCCGGATGCGATCTCGCCGGAGAGCGTATCCGCGCCGAGCAATGCGCCCATTGCGGCGGAGAGGAAGGTCACGGCGTACAGCCCCGCCAGCATCAGCATGTTCACAAATTCGCTCTTCATGAGGTTGGTGACGGCTTCTCCCGTCGTCTCCGCCTCTGCGGATGCGCTGACGTACACAAAATGGAATCCCACCGAAAAGACCGCCAGAAAGACCAGCCCCAGCGCCGCCCCGGTGAGAACGATGCGCCGCCGAATGGCTTCGCGGAAGGTCATGCGTGCGAGCGTCCAGATGTTTTTCATTGCACACCGTCCTGCCCGAGGGTTTCGATGAAGATCTCTTCGAGCGAGAGCCGGTTGGGGGTGAACGCATACACCTGTACATCGTGCGAGACCAAAAAGCGGTTGATCTCCGGCAGGTCGCTTTCTGCGCGGATGGTCATGGTCAGGTGGTCGGAATCAAGGCGCAGGTCATCGCCCCACTGTCTCAAGCCGGAAACAATCTCCGGCGTCAGACCCGAAGCGCGGATGGTCAGCATCGAGATGTTTTGGTTCAACGCGGACATTTCCATCACACGGATCACTTCGCCGTGTTTGATGAACGCCACGCGGTTGCAGGTCACTTCGATCTCGCTCAGCAGATGCGAGTTAAGGAAGACGCTCGTGCCTTCCTCGCGCAGTTCGTGGATGATGTCGCGCACCAGTCTGCGCCCGACCGGGTCGAGACCCGATGTCGGCTCATCCAAAAAGACAAGCGCGGGACGGTTCATCAGCGCCTGCGCCAGACCGATGCGCTGCAGCATGCCTTTGGAGAACGTGCGCAGTTGTTTGTGCCGGAATTCGGAAAGCCCCACACGCTGGAGCAGTTCATCGCGGCGGCGTCTCAGGTCGCGCGCAGACATGCCGAATAATTCGCCGTGCAGTTCGAGGAATTCGTTCGCCGTCAGCCATTCCTGAAAGCGGAAGTGCTCCGGCAAAAAGCCAACCCGCGCCAGCGAAGCCCGGTCGCCGATGGGCGCGCCAAGCAGGCAGCCCGAGCCGGAAGTCGGCGCGACCAGCCCCAACAGCATTTTGATGGACGTGGTCTTGCCCGCGCCGTTGGGACCCAGGAAACCGAAAACCTCACCCGGTTCCACTTGCAGGGTGAGTCCTCTAACTGCGACTTTGTCGCCGAATTCCTTGCGAAGATCTTCAGTTCGTATTGCGGGAGTAGTCATTGAATATATTTTAATAGACCTCTTGTACAAGTGCTCCCACCGCAGTCCTCGGCGGCGGGGACGCCGCCTTGAGCAAGGTAAAAAAGCGACTTTTGCAAGAAGTCGAATGAGAAATGTCATTGCGAGGGTGTACTTCCCGAAGCAATCCCCTAATTCGATTGGAGATTGCTTCACCCTATCGGGTTCGCAATGACATATTTTTTTTCAACCTACGGCAGGGATTCCGCGAGGGCGAAGGCGGGAGCCGTATCCGTGCCTGCATCGCTGATGGCGTACAAGATGCCGTCCTTGACCCAGATCAGCACATATTCCGGCGAGTGCTCCACCGTGCGCTGAATGAGGGTGCCGGTCACGCCGTCCACGCTGACCTCGGAGTGGGTGGTCACATCGCGCGGAATGGGAACCACGAGCGTCGTCGCCCAGTCCACACTGGCGGCGAAGGCTGCGGCTTCTTCGCTGCTCATGCCGCTGAATTCCAGGGCGATCTGCGCGAGCTGGATCATATCCACGCCTTCCGGCACATTGACCACGGGGCTGGTCATCTGCACCAGGACAACGCAATCTGGGTAGCGTTCGCCCATATCGAAGGGGTCTTCACCGCCTTCGAGGTTCGGTTCGGGGCAGGTTCCAAAGGATGCGCTCACCGCCGACGGGATGCTGATGGAAATTTCCGCCCCATCAATCGCTTCCGGCAGGACGAGATCGGTGCGCCCGGCTCCATCAATCAACGCCTGAGCCTTTTCGCGGTCAACGGTCATTGTAAATGCAGCCGAGTCGGTCACGTAGATTCCCGAGGCAGATTGGTCCTCCGGCAGGCGCACGGTGAATCCAGCCAGCCCGCTGGCTTCTTCACCATTTGCCGCTTTCACCGGGCTGCCGGGTTCATCGGTCACGACCGTCGAACCGGATATCAACTCGCTCAACTGGCTGCCAAGCGCTTCGTTGCCGGTCAGGCTCTCCAAACCAGCCGAGTCAATGGACAGCACAGTCACCTGCTGCACACGGAACAGGTTCAGGAACTCGCTTGCCAGCGCGCGCGTGAACGGGAACGCCAGCACAAGCGCCAGCGCCAAAACTGTAATCGCGCCGAAGCGCACCGCGGGGAATGAAAACCATTTTTTCAACATGGATGTCTCCTTTTTCTTCATGTGATCCTGCGTAAAACGGTACCAGGCAGACTGGGCGGAGGGAACAGCCCCGATCTCACCGGATAAAAACGACAGCCGTTTCGCGGTTCGAAGATGCGCCTGTTTTACTTCGTTCAAGTGTTTCCGGCACGCGGCGCAGGCGTTCAAGTGACCCAGCAGCGCGGCATCCAACTCGCCATCGAGGGATGCGCGCAATTCACCTTCGGTCAAATGTCTGTTCATGGTTCCTCCGGGGCAAGCGCCCGATACCGTTCTTCGAATTCGCGTTCGGCTCTCGCCAGCAGCGGTCCAATGGACGCGGGGGAAAGCCCAAGGGTTTCGGCGATCTCCTTGTAGGACATGCCCGAATATCGCAAGACCAGCAATTGCGCCTGTCGTTCGTTCATCGCCGCCAGCGCCCGCCGCGCCGTCTCGCCTTCCTCGTTTGCCGCCTGAATTTCGACGGGTCGCGTTTCGGGCGCCTCGTCGAGGGCGAAACGTCCCGCCTTCAACTCATAGCCTTCGCGCCGCTTGAAACTGCGGATCGAACGCAGACCGAGGTTGGTTGCCACGCGGTACAGCCAGCCGCCGGGTTGAAAACCGCCCTCTCGAAACGGGCTGCGTTGATACAGCCTGTAGAACGTTTCCAGCGTCAGGTCCTCTGCCTCGGCAGGGTCAACCACAAGCCGGCGCACGATGCGATAGACATACGCCCAATATTCCCGAAACAGGGATTCAAAATCCTCGTGCCGGGAATCCGCGTGTGCATCGGCGAATTCAACGTTACGTTTCTTCATTCCCTGAATCATACTCGCGTCGGGTGTGTTTGGGTCATGGATATCAAGCCTGTCCTGACTCTATAATCCCGCCCGGGACGAAAATGAGACAAAAACCCCGCGCTTCTTTATGGACTTTGAGCGGGTCGCTGACCATTGGCATTTCCCCGCTTGATGGCGTTCAGGGACGATCCACCCGGCGGTCCCTGCAGGGCGTCCTGCGTCCGTTGGGTGAATCGTCCCTGTTGTTGTGAATTACAGCGCAGCCCTCCGCAATAACTGCGCGTTGATGGCAACCACAATCGTACTGATGGACATGAACACTGCGCCAACGGCAGGAGAAAGCAGGATGCCCCAGTTTGCCAGCACGCCCGCCGCCAGCGGAATGGCAACGATGTTATAGCCTGCCGCCCACCACAGGTTTTGAATCATCTTTTGGTAACTGGCGCGGCTGAGATTGAAGATCTTGACCACGTCCAGCGGGTTGCTGTGAACCAGCACGATGCCGGCGGATTCGATTGCCACGTCCGTGCCGCCGCCGATGGCGATGCCCACGTCTGCGCGGGTGAGCGCGGGCGCGTCGTTCACGCCGTCGCCGACCATTGCCACGCGCTTGCCAAGTTTTTGCAGTTCCACAACTTTTTGATCCTTGTGTTCGGGCAGGACTTCGGCAAAGACGCGTTCGATGCCCAGTTGATTCGCCACCGCCTTTGCCACGGCTTGACTATCGCCTGTGAGCATGGCGACTTCGATTCCCATTTTGTGCAGCGCGGCAATCGCCTCTTTGCTTTCGGGGCGGACGACATCGGCAATGGAGATCGCGGCGATGATTTTATCTTTCGTCGTCAAATACACGACGGTCTGCGCGTTGTTGTTTGCGGATTCGGTGAAGGTTTTGATTTTGCCATCGGGCGTGAGGGAAAGCATTTCCAACAAACGCGGTCCGCCGACGTAGTAGGTTTCGTCCTCAACAACGGCTTGGACGCCGCGTCCTTTCAGGGCGGAGAAACTGCTGATCGAAGGCAGAGTCAACTTCCGGTCACGGGCGAAGCGGCGGATGGCTTGGGCAATGAGATGCTCGGAGTCCGATTCCAGCGCGGCGGCAAGGCTCAGCGCGCGGTCAGCATCCCAGCCATCTGCTGTTGCAATCTCCACCACGCCGAATTGACCTTGAGTGAGCGTACCGGTTTTGTCAAAAATCACAACGTCAATTTCACGCGCGGCTTCGAGCGCGAGGCGGTTGCGGACAAGGATGCCGTTGCGCGCGCCCATCGCAGTGGTGATGGCAACGACAAGTGGAATCGCAAGACCGAGCGCATGCGGACAGGCAATGACCAGCACCGTGACGACGCGCGTGAGGACTTCGATGTTGAAGGCATCTGCGATGGTCCAGGCGATGGCAGTGACCAGCGCGGACGCAAGCGCGATGTAAAACAGCCAGCCCGCGGCTTTATCGGCAAGCACCTGGGTTTTGGATTTGGATTGCTGCGCCTGCTCGACCAGACGCATGATGCCCGCGAGGGCGGTCTCGTTGCCCGTTGCAGTGACGCGCACGCGCAGGCTGCCGTCGCCGTTGATCGTTCCTGCGATGACTTTCTCACCTTTGTGCTTATGAACGGGTTTCGACTCGCCGGTAAGCATGGCTTCGCTGACATCGGAAAAACCGCCCACCACTTCGCCATCGGCAGGGATGCTCGTGCCGGGGCGGATGAGAATGAGATCGCCCTGTTTGAGGTCGGAAACAGAAACCGTTTCCGTAACACTGCCCTTGATGATGCGTTCTGCGGTATCGGGCATGAGTTTGGCAAGTTCATTTAATGCGCCCGAAGCCTGCCGCACCGAGCGCATCTCCAGCCAGTGACCGAGCAGCATGATGTCAATCAGCGTGACGAGTTCCCAGAAGAAGCCTTCGCCGAGGGCTATGAATTGCGCCGCGACGCTGTAGATGAATGCGACCGAGATCGCCAGCGAGATGAGCGTCATCATGCCGGGCTTGCGGTCTTTCAATTCAGGGATTGCCATGTTGAGGAAGGGCACGCCGCCGTAGGCGAAGATGACCACCGAGAAGACGAACGGAATCCATTCACTGAACGGGAACATCGGCGGCATGAAGCCAAGCCACATTTGAATCATTTCGCTGTAGGCGAGTACGGGAATGCTCAGCAGCAGGCTCCACCAGAAGCGCACGCGGAACATTTGCTCGTGCCCGGTGTGATCCGTGCCGTGACCGGCATGGGCGGAGTGGTCCTTTGTTGCGTGCTGCGCGTGTTCGCCGTGCGTTGCGTGGTCGGCAGGCATGGCATGACCCGCGTGACCGCTCACCGGACTGTCTACCTGTGTACCTGTTTCCCTGTGCATCCGATCATGCGTTCCATGTTCGCCGTGACTCTCCATCCCGTGCATGGAATGATCCATCGCGGCGTCCATTCCGCTTTGCTCCGGGATGGTATGCGCGTTGTGTTCGTCCGCTTCCGGCTGGATATGCGCGGAATGATCGTGGGATTGGTGTTGATTTTGTGTTTGCATGGCTGCCTCTTGTTCACAGAGTTGAAACAATAAGAATTAGAGAAAATGTTTGTCTTGCTTATGTTCTGACAGGGTTTTATACTGTGTTCCTTACACCGCGCAATATAGGCAAAATGGCGTATTTTTCATTCCGCAATTTTTCCTGCATTTGCAATCGCGCCCGTGCCAGGCGGCTCTTGACGGTGCCGATGGGGACATTCAAAATTCTTGCGGCTTCCAAATAATCCAGTTCGTACAAATCCACCAGCGTGATGACGCTGCGATACGCTTCCGGGAGTCCGTCCAGCATTTGATACAGCCGATGCGACTCTTCCTTCCGTTCCACGCTGTCCTGCACCGAGGCGTTCGGGTCGGCTAGCCAGGCGGGCGATTCGATCTCTTCGCCGTCATCGCCATTGGGGTAGAGCGATTGTGTCGGGCGTCGCTTGGACTCTCGCAGCATGTCGTAGGAGGTATTCGTCACGATTCGCAGAAGCCAGGCACGGAATAGTCCCCCGCGAAATCTGCCGATGGCTTGGAACGCTTTGATGAAACTTTCCTGAGCCGCATCCTCAGCGGATGCCGGGTCACCGAGGAGGGCATGCGCATGGTGATACGCCATATCCTGATAATTCAAAACCAGTTGATTGAAGGCATCCAGGTCGCCTTTCGACGCCATCCCGACCAACGCCTCCTCGTCGTACCGATAAAGTTGCTTCTCGGAACTCATCGCATTCTCTCCTCTGCATCTCTTCCACAGCATCCATAAATCGGTGCTTCTTCGCATAATGTATTCTTTTTTCACGTGAAAGGGTGAAAGAAAACCGCACAAGCCAGCGGACAAAATAAGCACAAGTTGCGTTGTATGATATGGTCGGAAGGTATGAACCCCATAACGATAAGCCGCCATATTGGGTAAATCATCCTTCGGAGTCTTGCCGGTAACCCAGTTTGCCGCGCGTTGAGACGATCAACGCCAGCGCGATCAGCCATGCCAGGGCAACGGTGAACTGGAATGGGCGCACGCTGTTATCCGAAAGAAGGTTTGCCCAGGCATTTTGCGAAGCGTGCAGAAGCGTAACGATGAGCAGGCTGCCTTTGGTCTTATTGAAGACGAAGATGTAAATGATCACCGCGGCAACCGAGAAAGCGGAAAACCAGTAAATGCCGACGGTTTGAAAGAACGGATTCTCGTTGACCCAGAATACCGGCAGGTGGAACAACACTTCAGGAATGGCGATGAACAGCCCGGCGATCAGCGCGCCATGACGGGCTTGCAAGCGCGGCAGGGCAAAACCGCGCCATGCGATCTCCTCCGTGTTGATCAAAGCGCCGAGCAGGACGAACACCAGAAAGACCAGCGCAACCTGCCACAACGGCGATTCAGCGGCGGGGATGACGGGCATCGCGCCGCCAAACGAGACGTGAAGCCCGATCCCGCCCAGGATGAGGGCTGCCAGCAGGAACGTGCTGACGAGATACCAGCGAAGCCCGACGCGCCAAATGAGGAAGCGGCGCAGCAAGTCGCGGATACCTGCCCGTCCCGCAATCACAGCAGAAACGATGACTGCGGCAATGCCGGGGACCCAGCCCGTCAGGATTTCGATAAATTCGGGCAGCGGAGCGGAAAGTACCCCCTGCGAATACAACGCCTGCGGAATCATCACCGACCAGGCGACAGAGAACATAATGATGTACATCGAGGTCAACGGATTGCGTTTGATGAAGGCGAAAATCCCCTTTTCATTCGATATCGTACTGGTTAAAGTGGACATGGAAGTTTTCCTTTTTGGGTGATGGTTTTCTTGTCTCTTTTTGGGCGAATTCCACCTGTTTTATACAAAAAATCGAACGCAAACGGGTACGGAAACTTGCACAAGGACTGTGACAAAAAGTAGTACAATTGCCCCCGGTTTCGACACACATTAGAAATTCGATTTCATCAAACGCGGACTTTTTGTGGATTATTCTTTCGGGAACTGGGTCAGGCGCAGGCGCAAGTCCCTGGATTTGACACAACAGGAACTTGCAGCGAGGGTGGGCTGTTCCGCGTCCGCCATCATCAAGATCGAATCGGACGAACGCCGCCCCTCGCGCCAGATCGCCGAACTGCTGGCGCAGCACCTGGAAATTCCGCCCGACCAACGCGACCTGTTCATGAAAGTGGCGCGGCAGGAAAAGACACCCGAATTGCTGGGGGAACCTTCACTTTCCGATCAACCCTCCCCGCATCCTGCGCCTCACATCCCTTTATCGCCCACATCGCTGGTAGGACGCGAATTTGAACTAGCGGAGATCAACCGCCTCGTTCGAGACCCCCAATGCCGCCTGCTCACGCTGACGGGTCAGGGCGGAATCGGCAAGACCCACCTGGCGATGCACCTTGCCGCTTCGTTCGACGACCCCGCCAGTAAGACCCAGGTTGCTTTCGTCAGCCTCGCGCCCGTAAAGGGACGCGAGCAAACCGTCACGGCGATTGCCGATGCGCTGGGAATCGTCCTGTATACGGCGTCAGAACGGGCGGACCAATTGACGACGTATTTGCACGACAAAGACTTGCTCCTCATCCTCGATAATTTCGAACATCTCGCCGCCGATGCTGCCTGCACAGACCTGATCGGCGGGATTTTGCGCGCATGTCACAACGTCAAGGTCATGACCACCTCCCGCCACCCGTTGCAGTTACAGGCGGAATGGGTCTTCGAGGTGCAGGGGCTGCCCATTCCCAAAAGCAACGACCCCGATGAATTGAAAAAGAACAGCGCAGTGACCTTGTTCGTTGAACGCGCGAATCAAACCACTGTCGGTTTCAAGCCGTCGAATGACGACTTGCTCGCCATCGCGGAAATCTGCGGACTGGTGGAAGGTCTGCCCCTGGGCATCGAACTGGCAGCGGCATGGGTACGCACACTTTCCTGCCGTGAGATCGCCGCGGAAATTCGGCGTTCACTGGATTTTCTGGCAACCCCCGGACGCAGCCTGCCTGAACGTCATCGTTCCCTGCGCGCCACCATCGAATACTCGTGGAAACTGCTTTCGGAAGAGGAACAACAGGTCCTGCAGCGATTGTCCATCTTTCGCGGCGGGTTCAGCCGCCATGCGGCTGAGCAGGTCGCCGGGGCGGCGCTGCCCATCCTTTCTGCGCTGGTCTCGAAATCCCTGCTGCGCCGCGTGGAAGCGGGACGTTACGATCTGCACGAACTCATCCATCAATTTGCCAGGGAGCGCCTTTTGGATAACGCCCCCGCCTACCGCCAACTCCAGGCGAAATACAACCAGTATTATGCCGACCTGCTGGATCGGCGCGGACCCATGCTGAAAGGCGCAGACCGCCCGACCGCCATGGATGATTTAATCCTGGACCTCGCCAATTTGCGCCAGGCGTGGCATTGGGCTGCCGCACACCAGCAAGCCAGGGAACTCAGCCGCTCGGCGGACACCCTGTTCTGGCTGTACGAATCGCGCAGCAATTGCCGCGAAGGGATTCCGTTGTTCAATGAGGCGGTCGAAGGTTTGCAATCGAACATCGAAACCCACGCCAGCGCGGATTCATCGGCACAGCGACTCGCACTGGCGCAGGCGCTCAGTTACAAAGGTTACTTCCTCTTTCGGCAGGGACAGCATCCGCAGGCGCGCGACGTGTTGAAAACAAGTCTCAATATCCTCGAAGCGATGCCCCTGCGCGATTCAGAATGGCAGATGGCAGTCTCGAATACGACGGCGTTCCTGGGAACGGTCATTTCCGTGATGGGCGAATTCGCCGAAGGAGACCGCCTGCTCCACGAAGCGCTGAAAATGAAGAAGGACCTCGGCGATCACTGGGGCTCGGCGTTTTGTCTCAGGCATATCGGTCTTTCCGCCTATCATTATCAGGGAGATTATGACAAGGCATACGATGCGCTCGAACAAAGTTTAGCCATCAGCAATGAAACGGGAAACGCCTGGTCCATCGCCGCTTCGCTCAGCCTGCTTGGCATTGTTGCCTATGCCCGCAGGGATTATCATCGGGCGCGCGAACATCTTTCGCAAGCGCTGGAACTCAGCCGCGCACTCGAAGATCGGGCGAGCATCGCCGCCGCGCTGGACAGCCTCGGGTTGGTCGAGACCGCCCAGGGTCAATACGACGAGGCGCTGCGTCTCTTGCAGGAAGGCATCGCCTTGTGGAAAGAGATCGGCGAGCAGGGGAGCCTGTCGCAAACGTTGAATCATTTGGGCGGCGTGTTCCTCAAAACGGGAGACAGGGCGGGCGCGCGAAAACATTTTCGTGAAGCCCTTTCCATTGCCAGCAGCATGCAGACCATGCCCGTCCTGTTCGAGTCGCTCGTCGGCGAAGCGGAAATCCGAATTGCGGAAGGCGCGCTCGAATCCGCGCTGGAGATTTTGACCGCCATCGGTCAACACCCCGCCAGTTCGTTTGCGACTAAAACCCATGCGGAAACATTGCGCTCCGAACTCGAACCGCAATTGAGCGCTCCGCGCATCGAAGCCGTTAAAAATCAAGCCGCAGGAAAACCCACGGAAATGCTCGTCCATGAAATTCTAAGCGCACATCCATAACATTCCATGAACACCGAATTCAGTTTTGGGAATTGGGGAAGTCATAGAAACATTAGGTTCTCTGCTGCCATCACTGCCCTTCCAAATACAAATAAAACTCAATCGCGTGGTCGCCTCCCTGCCCGACCTTTTCGATGTGAAAGAAACCCCACGTCCCTTCCTTCACGGCATGGTTCGGCGGGGCAAGGATGAGCAGGTGAATATGCTCAAACTTGATTTCGGTCTGCGCGTTCAGCAGGCGCGCCGCCGCTTCCTGCGCGGATCTCAGGATTTTGTTCTGAAAGTCCGCGTGCAGGCGGAGCGGATCGAGGAGATTCACCAGCCAGGCGCGGACTGCGGAATCGGAATCCGCTGCGGCGGGCAGTTCGAGTTCCCCCAGGATGCGCCAATCCGCGCCTGGGATGTGTGGGAGGGATGGGTGGGTATGCTTCACAGAATGACCGCTTCACTTCTTTGATTCTTCAACTCGGTGGAGATGGTCACTTGCGTGTGGGCTTCCCCTGTCAACGGCGAGACCGTGAAAGTCGTCGGCGTGCCGATGTTGATGTCGGTCTCCATACGCACACGTCCCGGTTCGGGTTCGGAGATGCGTGTGCGGAAGCGCTGCGTCTGACCGAGCAGGCTCATCTGAAATCGGGTGATGGTCCCCTCGCCGAATCCGCCTTCCTCCAGCGATTGGAAGTATGGCTTCGGCAGGATGCGGAAGTCGGCGATGATGTTGTAGATCACGTCCGCCGGGGTGTGGATGGACCGGGATGCAGCGGCAATCGCGGTTTTCATTTTATCTCTCCTTGTAAGTAAGCGTTCCATCAACGGATTGCGTTGATGTATCGTTCCGCCGAACGGCGGACGGCTGCTTTGGCGTCTGTGAAAACAACCTTATCGAACCAGGCGCTGTACAGACGGTCGTATGCAAAAGGTTCCACCGCTTCGACAATTCTTTGCACTGCGCGGGCAGGCAGGGGCACGAGATTCGGAAAACTGTACATGAAACTGACATAACGGCGGTCCATCACCACGTTGATCGTATCGCCGGTGAGCAGAACGCCGCGCCCCTCCGCGCCTGCCGCCCAATGAAGCACGGACGAGCCCGCGAAGTGTCCGCCG
This sequence comes from Chloroflexota bacterium, assembly GCA_024434165.1. GTDB lineage: Bacteria > Chloroflexota > Anaerolineae > Anaerolineales > Villigracilaceae > Villigracilis. The sequence goes on from QMIW01000035.1 coordinate 53,718, forward strand.
CAATGGACGAGCGTGGCGCCCTCCTGCAACGAAAACGTCGCGCCCTCCCAAAACTGGACGGCGGAATCCGGGCGCATCACCCACTCACGGTCGCCTGCGTGCAAATAGATTGGCGCGTTGTCGAAGGCGCGGCTCCACTCGACCATCGTCGAGTAGTAATGCGGATGGGAGATGGCAATTGCAGAAACGCCGCCCATCTCCTTGACGGTTTTGATCATCTCGTCGTCAATTATGGCGAGACAATCCCAAAGGATGTTGCCATGGGGGGATTGAACGAGGAGCGCGCGCTGACCGATGGCAAACGCCGGTTCCGCGCCGATGCCGATGAGGTTCGGTTCTTCGGTCTTGATCAAATTGCGGTGCTGACCGCGCAGTTCTTCGAGCGTCGTCCACTGCTGACCGTTTATGCCGACGTATTGGCGTTCGTCCTCGCAGATCAAGCAGCGCGCGGGGGGGACGTCGCTTTCCGGGTATTGTGTGCCGCAGGTTTTGCAAATAAAGTTTTTCATGCTGCCTCTCTATCAGGTTCCTTTGGGATGCCTCGAAGCGGATCACTGCTTCCGAGGTTTTTTTGCCGAACGATATATTGTTTACCACAAATGAAAAGGATTCTTGAAACACTCTCTCTGAGAATAACCAGTCGCGTGCGGCAGACATGGTCAGCAGGGCGATTGCGAGCAGGACAACTTCCAGTTTGCCGAGCCGCTCCAAGTCCGATTGGAGGCGTGCATGCGTTCCGGTTTCATCATCCGCTTCTGTGCTCACCGCTAACGACGTTATAGGAGAAAATGTTCCCTGCGTGGTGCGAAAAAGGCGGGCAGTCAATGGACAAAAAATTACACAAGGCTTAAACAAAAACCCGCTCACGCGGGTTCGAGAGTGCCGAGGGAAGTCCCCAGGATGGGGATGCGATTTGAAAACAAAAACCCGCTCACGCGGGTTCGAGAGTGCCGAGGGTGAGATTTGAACTCACGACCAAGGGCTTATGAGTCCCCTGCTCTGCCACTGAGCTACCTCGGCGTGGTCAAAGCGGGGCAAATATTAC
>QMIW01000134.1 GCA_024434165.1 Chloroflexota bacterium
TTTTTAGAAAACAAATTCCTGCTCATGCCGCCGTCCTCGGCGGCGGGGACGCCGCCGGGAGCGTATTTTTGTAAAATTTATTTCGACCGACTACTTAACTGCTTCCCCAATTTCCGCCAATTGATAAAGGACGGCAGAGCGGGTTTTCCAGTCGTACATGAACCCTTCCTTGTCAAACCTCCCTACAAATTCAGGAATAAGCCGCGCCGCATTTGACAATATCGTGAATGACAACTTTATCCCAATTATTAAAGGGGAAATTAATCTTAACTCCAAAAAATCATGGTATATAAATTTCGGGATTAAATTACGAGATTGTAACCATGACGACCACCATCCTCCTCTTCCTGGCTGGACTCATCACATTGATCATCGGCGCCGACCTGTTGGTGCGCGGCGCGGCGCGGCTGGCGGCGGCGTTCGGCGTTTCGCCGCTTGTCATCGGTTTGACCATCGTCGCCATTGGGACGGCGTCGCCCGAAATTGCGGTGTCTTTGCAGGCTGCCGTCTCCGGTCAGGGTGAGTTGACGCTCGGCAACGTGCTTGGCTCGAACATCTTCAACGTTCTTTTCATCCTCGGTGCAACCGCCATCCTCGCGCCCATCGTCATCGCCAAACAACTCATCCGCAAGGATGCGCCCATCATGCTGGGCATTTCCCTGCTGACCTTTGCGCTTGCCTTCGACGGCAGCCTCGGCTGGCTGGACGGCGTGATCCTGCTTCTCGGTCTTGTGTTGTATACCGTCTTTGCCCTGCGCCAAAGCAGGCTGGAAAGCAAGGCGGTGCAAAAGGAATACGCGCAGGAATACGCGCCAAAAGAACCGCACACCGCGCGCAACACCGCCATCAATATCGTTTTCATCCTCATCGGGCTGGGCTTGCTCGTGCTCGGCTCGGACTGGCTGGTGGAATCCTCGGTGCAGATCGCCATTGCCCTTGGCGTGAGCGAACTGGTCGTCGGTCTGACCATTGTTGCGGCAGGGACATCCCTGCCCGAGGTTGCCACATCCGTGATTGCCGCGCTCAAAAGGGAAAGCGACATTGCCGTCGGCAACGCGGTCGGCAGCAACATCTTCAACCTTCTCGGCGTGTTGGGCATCGGCGCGCTCGTCGCACCCGGCGGGATTCCGGTGGGAAACCGCATCCTGCAGCTCGACCTGCCCGCGATGGTCTTTGTGGCTTTGGTAACACTGCCCGTTTTTTACATTGACAACCGCATCTCGCGCCTCGAAGGCGGGCTGCTCCTGTCGTATTACATTCTCTATGTGACGTATATCATCCTGCGCGCCGCCGGGAGTTCCGCCCTGCCCGCCGCGAGCCTGTTCATTGTATTCTTCGTCCCCATCACATTCCTTGTGTTGGTGACGATCGCCATCCGCGGCATGCGGACCAAGAAAGGCTGATGAAGGAACTGTTCTCCCATCTCACCTTTTTATATGGGGAAAATGTCACTGCGCGCCTGCTCGAACGGATTCAAAACCTGTTGGATGGCTATCGCGCCCGCATCCAATTACGGGACGGCGGACTCAGCGAACGCGACTCGCTCCTCATCACCTACGGCGACCAGGTTCAATCTCCGAACGAAAAGCCCCTGCGAACGCTCAAGAAATTCTGCGACCGCTACTTGACCGGCGTCGTCAGCGGGATTCACCTCCTGCCCTTCTACCCGTGGACCTCCGACGACGGCTTCTCGGTGGTGGACTACCGCCGCATTGACCCTGCCCTCGGCGATTGGGACGACGTCTCATCCATGCGGAACTTCCGCCTGATGTTCGACGGCGTCATCAACCACATCTCGTCGCAGAGTGAATGGTTCCAAAAGTTTTTGCAGGACGATCCGCGTTACCGCGGCTATTTCATCGTCGTCGAGGGCGAGCCGGATTTATCGCAGGTCGTGCGTCCGCGCGCGCTGCCTTTGCTCACGCCGTTCCAAACCGCGTCCGGCGAAAAGAAAGTTTGGACGACCTTCAGCGCCGACCAGGTTGACCTCAACTTCAAAAATCCTGAAGTCCTGCTCGAGATCCTCGACATTCTCCTCCTCTACGCCGAGCGCGGCGCGGACTTCATCCGCCTCGACGCCATCGCCTATCTCTGGAAGGAGATAGGCACGACCTGCATCCACCTCCCGCAAACGCACCGCGTCATCCAGTTCCTGCGCGCCGCGCTGAACGAAGTCGCGCCGCACGTGCATTTCATCACCGAGACCAACGTCCCGCACGCCGATAACATCTCCTATTTCGGGGATGGAACGGACGAAGCGCAACTCGTCTACAACTTCGCCCTGCCGCCATTGACCCTTCACACCTTCCACACTGGCGACGCGCGCATTTTGTCAGACTGGGCGCGCACGTTGACCCTTCCCTCCGACCAGACGACCTTCTTCAACTTCCTCGCCTCGCACGACGGGATCGGGCTGAATCCTGCCCGAGGAATTTTGTCCGACGCTGACATTGACTCCCTCGTCGAAAAGACTCTCGCTCACGGCGGATTGATCTCCTACAAACACAACGCCGACGGCACGCAGAGTCCCTACGAGATGAACATCAACTACTTCGATGCGCTTTCCAATCCTGCTTTGCTCCCATCGCCGTCCTCGGCGATGGAAACGCCGCCGGGGACGGCGGCTGGAGCAAACAGTGAGTCATTGGATTTACAAATCAATCGTTTCATCGCCGCGCAAGCCATCATGCTCTCGCTCGCCGGCGTGCCGGGCATCTACTTCCACAGCCTCTTCGGCTCACGCGGCTGGCTGGAGGGAGTCAAACAGACCGGGCGCAACCGCACCATCAATCGCGAGAAGTTACAGTTTGAAAAATTGCAGCAAGAACTTGCGGATGAAAACTCTCTGCGCTTCAAAGTATTCACGCGCTATCGTCAATTGCTGAAAGCCAGAAGCAGTACCTCCGCGTTTCATCCGCATGGAACACAAAGGATATTGGATGTTCATCCTTCTGTCTTTGCGGTGGAACGAACTTCACCGGATGAAAAATCTCGTGCGTTGTGTCTGCATAACGTCAGCGCCGAGAAAATCGCCTTCAAAACGAAGCGCGAAACAGTGACGGACCTTTTCACAGGTCAAGCAATTCAGATTTCCAATATCACGCTTGAACCATATCAGGTTTTGTGGCTAAAAACAAATTAGACCGTCATTGCAAGGGGGGTTGAGGTGCGACAGCGCCGAAATCCCGGCGAAGCAATCTTCTCGCAAAATAGGAGATTGCTTCGGGCAAAGAACAAGAGCGCCCTCGCAATGACGTAAATTAGAGGTACCCCTATGACACCCTCCTCCCACAACATCGGTTTCATCTCCACCCGTTTTGCCGGCACAGACGGCGTCTCGCTCGAGACGCAAAAATGGGCGACCGTGCTCGAACGGCTCGGTCACAAGTGCTTTTATTTCGCAGGCGAATGCGACCGAAGCGCAGACCGGTCTCACGTCGTGCCGGAGGCGTTTTACCGTCACCCGGATATTGACGAACTCAATCGAATGGCGTACTCCGGCAGTTGGACGGTCACAAAGGAGGCGCGCAAGGCGCATCCTGAAATCGCATCCCTGCAAAAGGATTTCTTTTCCATTTACATCCGCCCGCCGCAGATGACACGCCGTGTGAACGAACTCAAGGAACATTTCAAGGAACAGTTGTATGAATTTGCGCGCCGTTTCGAGTTGGAAATCCTCATCGTCGAGAACGCGCTGACGATTCCGCTCAACCTGCCGCTTGGTCTCGCCATCACCGAGTTCGTCGCCGAGACGGGCTACCCCACCATCGCGCACCATCACGATTTTCACTGGGAACGCCAGCGCTTCCAGGTCAATTGCGTGGGCGATTATCTTGCCGCCGCGTTCCCGCCCAACCTGCCTTCGATCCGGCATGTGGTCATCAATTCGATTCAGGCGCAGCAGATCGCTTCGCGTCACGGCTTGACCTCGCGGGTGATTCCCAACGTGATGGACTTCGACTCCCCGCCGCCTGAGCCGGATGAATACACCCGAAGCGTCCGCTCGGATTTTGACATTCGCAGCGGCGAATACTTTTTCCTGCAGCCCACGCGCGTCATCCAACGGAAGGGCATCGAGCACGCCATCGAGTTGATGCGCCGCCTGGATATGCCCGCCAAACTCATCATCTCGCACGCCTCCGGCGACGAAGGCACGGACTACGAAAACCGTGTGCGCGAGTATGCGCACCTGCTGGATGTGACCGTCCGTTTTGAAGCGGACCAGGTGCAGGATCAACGCGGCACGACCCCCGGCGGCAAAAAGATTTACACGCTCGGCGATGTGTATCCCTATGCCGACCTGGTCACCTACCCGTCGAGCATCGAAGGCTTCGGCAACGCCTTCCTCGAAGCCGTGTATTACCGCCGCCTGATCCTGGTCAACAACTACTCGATCTACGAAGTGGACATCAAGCCGAAAGGCTTCCACACGCTCTGGTTCGACGGCTTCATCAGCACGAGCACGATTACTGCCGTGCGGCACGCGCTGAAGACTCCCGACATGACAATGGAATGGGCGGAGATGAATTACCGGCTCGCCAAACGCTATTTTTCCTATACCGTGCTGGAGCGCAGACTGGAATCCATTCTGGCGGATTGCCTGGGGTATCAGGTATGAACATCAAATGCTGTAGCTGCCGAAAGCATAGGGAGGCAGCGATATGAATATCGCTCTGCTTCATTACTCCGTCCCGCCGGTTGTCGGCGGCGTGGAAAGCGTTATCGCCCATCACGCGCGGCTCATGTCCGCGGATGGACATTCCGTGCGGCTGGTCGCGGCGCGCGGCGAAAGATGGGACGGGAAAATCCCGCTCGTGAAAATCCCGCTGGCAGATTCGCGCCACGAGCGCGTGCTTGCGATGAAAGAAAAACTGGATAAAGGCTTGGT
>QMIW01000036.1 GCA_024434165.1 Chloroflexota bacterium
CTGGGATGACTTCCCCCTCTCCCGATGGGAGAGGGCAGGGTGAGGGCTTTGGGCGGGGAACCTAGAAAATCTATTGGAAGGTGGCAACTTGAGTTACTTATGTGACGATGGACCATTGACCATGGACGATGGACAACAGGAAACCCTTTACGGCTATCGGCTATTACCTATCGTCTATCGTCCAGGGTTAGGGTTCCCACTCGTAATGGACAAGCGCCGCGATGTATAGTTTCTCATCCACGCGCTCCATCCCCACCGCCCAGGTCTGCCAATCCAAGCCGCCATATTGCTCCGTACCCGGGAAGTGAACAGAGTAATAATTCATGTCGGGGTAAATCCATTCGGGGACGTAGGTCACGCCGCCGGTTTTCAACTCCTTGCAGGCGAGGACTGCGCCGGGTGTAAATACCTGCTGCAGAGAAGGCAGGATGATCTCTTGAAACGAACCCTTGACGGGCAAACCGCTCCCTGCGCCAAGCCCCCACTCCGCCTGGAAGGTGGTTTCAAATACGAACCTGGCGTGTTCAACATCGTAGTTGACGACGTTACCGTTGCGGATGTAGGTCACATCCATGCCGCTGGCTGGGGAAACCAGCGAAGCCAGCAGCGCGCCGTCCTTCGTCTGCACGGCGGTTTGCAGGGATTGAATCAACTCTCGCGGGCGGGGGTCGTCGCAAAAGGCGGGAGCCGCCGGCGGGGCGGACGTTGCTGTGGGGGTGGGAATCGCCGTCAGCGCGGGGATGGGGGTGAAAGTCTCGGCGGGAGTCAAACTCGGCGGGGGCGTGGCAGTTATCAGGGCGGTGGGAGGCGGGGGTGCGTCAACGGGCACGCTGCATGCGGAAAGAGTCAATAAAACCAGAAGCAGGGGCAGCTTTTTCATCATGCTCCTTTCGACGAAAAACCGGCGGATATGTTCCGCCGGTTCATTGTACTACTTTGCATCCGCTTCCTCCGCCATTTTTTTGGCGATACGTTTGACGACCTCTGCAACGCCGCCAATTGGGTTTTTCAGCGTCTCGAAGGCGACCTCGACGATTTCGGGAGCCATGCGTTTGATGTTTCGGAAACGCCGTGCAAGGAAGGTTTCATCGGGTTCGGATTCTTCGAGCGCGGTTTGCACTTCCTGTAACTCGGCTTTGATGTCCTGCTTCTCGGCGGGCGCAAGGTTTGGTTGACTCGCAACCGCTTCGATGATGACCTTGAAGAGCGGCGCAAGCCGGGTGCTTTGATGGGTGACGATGTTGTTATCGCCCATGACGATGTTGCTGCGTTCCACATTCCCGCCGATGACAATGCTGCCATTCCCGGCGCTCAACCCGTCTTTTTTCTTTTTTGCCGCCATCGTTCCTCCTAACCTGTCTTTTTGTACCGCAAGATTTATCCTGCGATTTAGGTTGTGCGAAATGAATTTCGCGGTACCGCAGCCTACCCATCCTTCGGTGCGATGACCACGCGGAAGCCGAGATCGTCGTTGAACATGAGCGGGATGGACCAGTTGCAGAAGGACGAGCGCGCAAACCACTGGTAGCCGATCCACGAGCCGCCGCGCACGATGCGATACTTCTTATCGTCATCATACCACGTGCGCGTCCATTCCCATACATTGCCGCTCATATCCCATGCGCCGTCGGGACTGACGCCCTGTGGGAAGGTGCAGACCGCTGTCGTGCCGCCCAAACCGGAACCGGTGGCTTCGCTCTCCCAGGTATTGGCGGCGGTTTTATCGAAGCCGTCGCCCCAGGGGTACTCGCGCCCGTCCGTCCCGCGCGAGGCGCGTTCCCATTCATCGTCGCGCGGCAGGCGGATGATGTATCCCTCCGGCACAGCCACGATCTTTTTCGCCAGCCAGTTGCAGTAGGCTTCGGCTTCAAAGTAACACACCCCCACCACAGGCACAATCGGGTTGCTCAACTCGATGTTATGCCAGTAATACGGCACGTTGCGTTTCGCCAGCGGGCGGTGTTCCAGCCAGTCGCGTTCCACATCCTGAAGCGTGCGCGAATCGTATTTGCCGGTGCGCCATTCCCAGCCGGCATCGCTCCAATACTCGCGGGTTTGGTAGCCGTCCTCCTTGACGAAGCGCGCAAACTGGATGTTGGTGACCGGATAGCGGGCGATGAAATACAGGTGGGGGATTTCTCTCGCCTCTTTCTTCAGCCCAGCCTGATACTCACCAGCAGGCACTTCCACAAACCGGTCCAGGTCGCCGGGTCTCCAGCCGAGCCTGCCCAACAGCAAACCAGCGTGACGCCGCAGTTCAGGGCGGATGGTTCCATCCTGCATGGTTTCGGTCAACGCCTGAAGGACGCGCTCCTTGCTTTGAAGCGGCACGCCGCCGGGCCAGGTATCCAACACCGCATCGCCTGCGAGGACCACCGCCTCCCCGGCGGGACCCGGCTGCTCCGTTACCAGCGCTTCCACAACTTCGCCGGCGATCTTCGGCAATTGCTGACGGATGCCAAGATAGCCGATGGTGAGCAGGGTCACTTCGCGCCAGGCTTGTTCGCCCACATGCCGCGACAGGGTCTCGATGATCGGCTTGGAATCGCCCTGCCCCATCAGGGCGAGCGCAACCGCCGCAAGGTATTCTTCAAACGTGAGGTGGATGAAGCCGTATTCGCCGGGTCCGCGTTCGAGCAGGAGCGCGGCGTGTTCACGCACATCCTGCATGAACTGGCGCGCCGCCTGGTGCGGAGAAACATCTCCGCGGTCGTGGAACAGTTCCTCGAGTTTGCGGCGCATATCCTCCCGCCTCACCAAGCCCACGCCGGGGCTGATTTCGTGCATCCACAAGGCGAGCGGGGCGAGGATGCGCACGGTCTGGATTTCGTCAATGTCCCGTCCGGGCGCGCGTCCGCTCAGGCTGCGGGCGCGGTTCCACGTGGAGAGCATGGTGTTGACATACTGGTCATACAACTGTACGCGGCGTTCGGGCAGGGTCACGCCCTGGCGTTTCATCAAAGCCAGGATGGTCAGGAGCAGGGGCGTGGACGCCAGCTGCCGCACGCCCGGGTTGTGGTTGATGGCATCCAGCAGTTCGCGGCGTTCGGTTTCGGCGTCGGCGCTGGCGGCGGCAGTGTTGCCCTGCGCCTGCTTTTCGAGGGCGGTCGTCCAGTGACCGATGAATTCTTCGATCTCGTCGTCTTCGAAGTCAACGATGGTGCATTCGACCAAATCCTCCGCCGAGGGGCGGACGGCGCGATAACCGACCACGCGGCTGGTCAGCACGAACTTGTTGCCCTGCCTGCGATGGAAGGCGTAGAAATCCATTACGCGCTCGACGACGGTGTTGCGCATGTTGAGGTCGCGCACTTCGTCGAGACCATCCAGCAGAATCAACGCGCGCCCGGCTTTCAGCGCTTCGCTGAGCATGTCGCTCACGGGCAGGTCCGCGCCGATGCCTTCGAAGTAGTCGGCGATGAAATCATCCAGTGGGATGTCGCGGGATTGCAGGGCGTTGGCAAACGCCGCCAGCGGGAGGAGGATGGGCAGGTAATCTTCCAGCCCGAGCTGCCTGCCTTCGCCCCGCGCCAGACGCAGAGCCAGATACTTGACAAAGGTGGTTTTCCCCGCGCCGGGGTCGCCCAGTACGATGACGCCCGAATGTTTTTTCAACACCTCCAAGAGCGGAACCGGCTCCCCAAAATGCAGGGCTTCCTCTTCGTGGTCGGTGATGTCGCGCCCGGCAAGGCTGAGGTCGCGTTTCCAGGTGTCGCCTTCGGGCAGTTCCATGCGCGCCTTGAGCGGGACGTACAGGTCGAGCAGTTTGAGCCGCAATGGGACGCGGTCTGCGACGCCCATGCCTTTGAGGCTGAGGTAGTAGTGACGGTCTGTCAGGTAGGCGAGATAAGCCGCCGTCGCCTCGCGCAACGTCTCGGCAGGCAGGGCAGGCTTGAGGTCCCGCCAGAAGCGCTCTGCGAGGACGATGGTCTGCCCGTGGATGATGGCGCTGTCTGTCACTGCGCCGCCCACGGCGATGCTCTGATCCCCTGCCTGGATTTCCTGTCCGGGAGGTTTGGTTTGTCTGGTTGTTCGTTTTGAAGTGGTTCTCTTGTCGGTCATGCCCAGCCTCGCAGTGTCGGAATCAGTATACAATAATTCGCAAGGAGGCGGGTTTACCAAATTGAAAGGTAGATTTTGACAGGGCGCAGATTTTGGGGATTTTCCGCGTTTTTTCCACCCTCACCCTGCATTCGATCTGGGGTTGTTCAGTTTATTCCGGTTCGCCGAAGAGGATGACGACGATGTGCTGGTTGAGGAATTTCGGCTTCGAGTCTTCGTCCGAGACGATTTGCCCAAGCGTATATCCGCCTGCAATCGGGACGTTTTCGCCCAGAATCTCCTGCAGGGCGGCAACTTCCACACCGGGGTGCGCTTTGAGAAGCATCTGCCAGGCGAGGTCCACCAGCACGAACGCCAGCACGGGTTTGGAATTTCCAAGCTGGCGCAGCGCCTGTTGAGCGGCGCTGCGGGCGGCGTTCTCACACGCGGCGCGGCTGCCGACGAGCAGGTAGGCGTCAATGCCATCACGGATGACGGCGTTCATGCGGAAACTCCCGTCCGCTTCCACTCGGATGGGCGCGCGCACCACCAGCCCGTCGCCCTGCTCCACGCCGAGCGGGTACAGCCTTGCGAGGTAACTCAGCGGAGGGAATGCCCAGTCGCGCGCGGGGTAGCCGAACAAGCCCGCGTACGTTTCCGAGGTGGGGCGCCCGTCCAATGTGCGCAGCCAAAAGCCGCGCGAGCGGGTGACGCGGAACTGGTTGCCCACCGGTTTCCAGCCGTGGTCGTAGCCAATGCCGACTTTCAAGCCGCCGCGGATGAAGGCTGCAACCAGCCCGCCGGTGCCGGTTTGGCTGCCTGCAATCTGGTAGGTATTGCCTGTGTGTAAATCGCCGCTGGAAAGCCCGCCGATGATGTTCAACCCAGCCGGGACGGCATTGCAAAACTGCTCGGCGTCGCCGTTGAAGCCGTCTGCAAAACAAAGGATGTGTTGACGCTCCACGCGCGCCGCGGCATGTCCCTCGACCTTGGAGGCGGCATCACGCCCGGACTGGGCGTATCCCGGCAGCCATAATGTATCCGCTTGAAAATCGCCGCTGAGCAAGGCAACTGCCACAGAATGGGGATAATGACCGTCGGTGGTGAAACCAGCCGGGGAACTGAAGCCGATCATCGGCGTATCGCCCAACAGACTGGAAACGCCGTTCAGCACTTCGCGGGGCTGGTATTGGTGGGAGGCGACCACCACGGCAAAGCCGGGAGTGAATGCCCCAAGCCGGTTCAAGGCTTGATGCGCCGCCTGCAAACCCGCCTCGCGCCCGTCGAGCGCCTGCGCTTTTCCCACAGATGCATTCAGGGTCATCGTTCCTCGCTATCCTTCCGCCACCGGGATGGTGAAATGGAAGGTGGTGCCCATCCGGTATTCGCTTTCGAACCATATGCGCCCGCCCTGCATTTCCACCAGGCTTTTGGTAATGTTCAAGCCCAAACCCGTGCCGGGCACTTCGCGCGCTTTGGGGTCTTCGGAGCGGAAGAATTTCTGGAATATCTTTTGCTGGTCTTCGATGGTCATGCCGATGCCGCTGTCCTTCACCCATAGGTGAAGCACACGCGGAGCGCCATCGGGGTCCCACTGGTTGGCGCTTTCCTCCACGCCCACGCGAATGGAACCGCCTTCGGGCGTGTACTTGATGGCGTTGCTGACAAGGTTGGTCAGCACCTGTCCCACGCGGATGCGGTCTGCCCACATTTGCGGCAGTCCGTCCGGTACGATCACTTCTAGGGTTTGTTTCTTATCCTCGATCTGACGGTTGAAGGCGCGCACCACTTCTTCAATCAGGTCGGATACGCCCGTGGCTTTGTACTCGAGGCGCAGGCGTCCCGCTTCGATCTTGGAGTTGTCGTTGAGGTCCGAAACCAGGGTGGACATGCGCTCGACGTTGGATTTGATGGTTTGCAGGAAGTTCGCCTGCATCTCGTTGACCTGCCCCACCGCGCCGCCCGCCAGCAATTCGGTGTAGCCTTTGATGGAGGTCATCGGGTTCTTCAACTCGTGCGCCACAAAGGAGACGAAGTCGCTTTTGGCGAGGTTCGCGCGCTGCACTTCGTCGTACAACTGGGCGTTGGAAATGGCAATGGCGGCATGGTCGGTCAGGCGGGTGAGGAAGTCAATATCTGCCTGCGCATCGCCCGCGCTCTCAAGATACAGCAGGCCGATCACGGTCGTTTCACGGCGGATGGGAATCACCATCTGCGTGTGCGCGGCAACCAGCAGGTTGCTCTTCGAGGCTTCGACCACTTCCTGCTGCGGCAGACCCGTCTCCACCGCCCTCAACATGGACGGCAGTTCGATCTTCATCATTTCGTCCGGCAGGGTTTCGATCAGGTCGTCCAATCCCTGGTGCGCCATGACGCGCAGTTTTCCGTCGGTGAGCGTTCCAATCAGCCCCGCCGCCGCGCCGGATTGACGCAGCGCCCAATCGAGCGTGATGCGCATGGCGCGTCCCATTTCGAGGCTGGCGTTCAATTCGCGGTCAATGCGCTGCATGACCGAGAGTTCCTCCACGCGCTCCGCCAGTTCCTGGTCGGTGAGGGTATAGAGGCGGGCATTCTCGATTGCCACCGCCGCCTGCCCGGCAAAGGCAGTCAGCAGGGTCTGGTCGTTCTGCACGAAGGGGAGACCGTCGCGGCGGTTGATGACTTCGATCACGCCGATGATGCGGTCCTTGACTTGCAGGGGAACCGCCATCAGGGAACGGCTGCTGAAGCCGGTTTGCTGATCCACGCCTTTGAAGCGGTCGGGGGAGTTCTGATCTTCGTTCTCGATCACCGGTCCGCGGGTTTGGACGGCGCGCCCCACAATGCCCGTGCCGGGCGGCAGGCGCTTGCCGATCAGGTTCGAAGCGACGGGACCCACCGTCACTTGAAAGACGAGTTCGTCCGTCTGTTCGTCCATCAAAAAGAGACTGCCGGCTTCGCAGTTCAAAATTCCCACCGCGTTTTCGAGGATGTTCTGTAACAGCGGGTTCAATTCCAGTGTGGAGGTCAACTGGCGGGTGATTTCGTTCAGGGTGGAAAGCTGGTGCGCGCGTTGTTCGGTCTCTTCGAGCAGGCGCGCCTTGACGATGGCGCCGGCGGTCTGGTCGGAGATGGCTTGCAGGAGTTCCAACTGCCCGCGAGTGTAGACAATCGAACCGTCGCGGCTGCCGATGCTGAGCGCGCCGATCGTTTCCGCGCCCGCATTGAGCGGCACGCCCATCCAGGCAAAGACGTTGTCGAGCGCGGGCGTATTGCCGCGCGCCTGGCATTCGCGCAAATAATCCTGTGTGATGATCGGGCGTCCCTTGCGGATTACATCGGGACCAAGTCCGATGTTCGTGGAAAAGGGCTGGTTTTCCTTATCGGGGATGCGCTCGTTGTTTTCCAGGCAGAAGCCGTAGTAGTAATAATCGCTGTCCTTGTTGTACAAGGTGATGTGGAAATGCGAGGTGGGGATGATCTGCGCGGTCTGGGCGTAGATCAGTTCCAGCACATCGTCGAAGGTGAGGGTGACGTTCACGCCCTTGGAGACGCGCGTTAACGCATTCATTTCCTGGATGCGCCGTTCGAGATGGGAGACGGTCTGCACGCGCTCGATTGCCACCGAAGCCTGGTCGCAGATGTTTTCGAGGAAGCGCAGATCGCGCGGCGTGTACGGCTGCCCCGTCAAACGCGGACCCAGCGCCAGCCAGCCATTGGGGCGTTCCTTGCCCGGCAGGACGATGAACAAACGCGCGCCGAGCAGCGCCAGGCGGGATTGTTCCGGCTGGAGCGGCTCGGGCAGGTTGATGGCGTTGTCCAAATAGAGCGGCAGTTTTTCCTGCTCGAAATACTTTGCAAGCGGGCTTGCCGAGGTAAAACGGATGTCGCTGGTGGGGCGGCGGTCATCGCCGGGGAGGGCGGAGTAAAAGTCGTTGAGCGAGTCGTAGGTGTAAATGTGGATCCGGCTTGGGGTCAGCGTGGAGGCGACCTGATCGCGCATCACAGACCCGATGGTGCTCAAATCCAGCGCGGTGGTCAGTTTGTGGGAGAAATCTTCAAGCTGCGCGGCATAGACGCGCGAACCGCGGAAGAAGACCGTATCCACCAGGTTTTGCAGGTAGGTGCGGATGGGCTCAAGGAAAATTGCCAGCAGGAACAGAACCACACTCACCACATACGGATTGTTCGAGGGCAGGCTTTCCCCCGCGACCAACCCGGCGCCGGTGATGAGCAGGGCATAGCCGATGGTGACCAAAATCGTCAGCAGGGCATACATCACCCCGCGCCGCACCAGTTCATCGGTCCGCAGGAAGCGGAAGCGCAGGATGGTGTATCCAATCGTCAGCGGGAACAATGCCAGGGGCAGGAAGAGATAGGGCGAAAAATTCGTCGGGCGGATGAAGCCGAAGACCAGCCAAACGCCAATCGGCAAAAAGGCGGCGGTGGTGCCAAACAAAATAATGCGCGACTGGGTCTTGATGACCGGCGACTGCGCGTAAAGCGCGTGATACAGGTTCATGCCGATGTAAAAGAAAACGCTCACCGCCACGAATCCGTAAATCAATTGCCAGTTTTGAATGTAGACGGCGGGTCGTTCAAAGTTGAAGAGATTGGGGAAGGCAATAAAAGCAAGCGCTGCGCCAATGGTCACGCCGACCCAGCGCAGGTAGGGGCGGTTGATGATCGGGCGCGGTTCGGAAGGGAAGACCAGCGCAAGGTTGATCAACCCGCCGCCCGCCAGACCGCAGGCAAGCGTCCACAGGACGGTGAACTCGTGCGTGGTGATGAGGTTGAAATACACGCCGGTAACGATTGCCAGCGAAGAGGTGAAGAGCGAAAAGGCGCGTCCTGCCGGTTCACTGCGGCGGAAGCCGAAAATCCACAGACTGACCGCCAGGAAGATCGCCCCCAAAAAAGAAGGCACGACGAAATAGACGGTGCGGCTCGATCCCGGGAATTCATGCAGGGTGATGTCGAACGTGCGCTCGCCGCCCGCCTGCGTCAGCGCCGTCAACCGGATGGTATCGCCCGGGGCATGCGACCGCAGAATTTCGCTCACCTCTGCCGCGCTTCTGACAGTCACGCCGTCAATCGCAAGCAGCCGGTCGCCAACCTCAACCTGCTCGTACAGGAACCAGGCTGGGTCGGAGTCCCCGGGTCCCGTGCCGTTGAAGACCATCGTGTGTTCATAGAACGCACCCAGGAACGGCTGTTGAATCCACCGGTTTGCAAAGAACAACGCCAGCAGGAAAACGATCACCGCCATCGCCTGGTAGGCGAAGACGATCCATTGCAAAGCCTGGTTGACCAGCACACCGTAACGCCGAAAACCCAAGCGGGTGCGTTGTACGCCTTGTGCCAACATGGCTGAAATTTTACACTACAACCCCGCCCGAGGTATATGGTACTTTCATGACAAAGACGTAAGGTGGAGGCGGAAAATCGTGAAATTGGATTAAAAAACGCCCGCATCGCCCCGGACGATGGGACTGCTCCTGTTATTCTCAAAGCAGCTCCCCCGCTGACGAAATTCCCGCGCACCCGGCGGGAGCGGGTTCGTCGAACGGACACTTACCGGTTCACCAGCGCTTCATACACGGATTCGGGAATATCCGGCACGTGATAGATGTAAACGTACTCCAACCCATTGATAAAGATGACCTTTTCAGGCGTTACATCCTTCAAGACGTCCAGCACCTTTTCGGTCTCAGGCTGTTTCCCGCGCACAATCGGATACAGCACGAGGTAATCCGAACTGCGGATTTCATCCGCGATCTGCTGGAAGGACTCATCGAACAGATACACGCGCTTGAAGACCAGCGTCTCGCCGGGGAAGTAGTAGGAAAACGTCCCCATGCCGTTATAGACGTAGGCGCGCAGTTCCTTTGCGTTCGGCTTTTGCGCGAGATAATCCGCCGCTTCGGAGTACCCTTCGCCGTAGCCGTAGGTTGCTGCCTGGCTGGCGAACGGATTTTTGTACGTGAAATAATACGGCGCATAGGGCAGCCCGAACCCGATCTGCGCGAGGACCAAAACGACCATCACAGCCAGAGCCGCATACACATTGGATAAGCCCCGCCAGCGCGCCTGTGCCCGGAGCAGCAGCGTCCCCCAGCCAATTCCCGCCATCCCATCGAACGCGACGTAACTGTTCATGATGTAATGAGCATGGTTGCGTCCCTGCGCGATGCCAAACATCAGGATGAATAACACCCCAAGCAAAGCCAGATACCCCAGTGTGGATTTGACGTGCGGAGAAAGTGGTTCCTTCCCTTTGGAAAACAGGAACAGCGCGGCGAACGCCAGCCCGAGCCAGGTAATGAAGGTCGTGCCGGAAACCCAATAGCGAAGATAGAGCAGGATTCCGTCGAGGCGTGTGACCACGCTGAAATTCGCGGGTTCCAACTCCTCGGTCACATCGAGGCGCGCGCCCTGGAAGGCATAACTGAAGGCGTTGCCGTACACTTCCGAGAGCATCCTGCCCGGGTCCACCCACATGCCGGGCCAGAGAATGAAATACGTCAACGCCGCCGCCCCAAACCAGAGAGCAAAAATCCTGACCGCATCCAGAAACCGCGCGCCGGCTGTTTTCTCATCGCGTTTGAAAAGCCGGAGAACCAGCATCACCCCCGCCACTCCAAGCAGTGCAATGGATGTGGACTTGGTCAACTGCGCCAGCCCAAATGCCGCACCGGAAAGAAGGAGATACACCAACCTTCGTTCTTTGTGGAGGTAAACATGCAGCCCCAGCAGGGAGACCAGCACGAACAGCGCCCCCATGCTTTCCATGTTGAGCAGGCGGGAATGTCCGAGGAAAAAAGGCGAGATGGTCGCCAGCGCGATGGAAAGGAAGGCGGCATTTTGCCCCACGAGCGTGCTCAACAAAAAGAAGGCGGTGACTGCCAAAACGGCGAGAACCCCCGCCTGAATGTAACGGCTGTGACGGACAAGGTCGAGCGTTTCCTTGCCGTGTTCGCGCATGAACTCTTCAAAGAACGGCTTGCGCTGGTCGAAGTACCCTTGTCCGAAGCCGCGATATTCCGGGAAGTAGAAATGCAGGGCGGTCGAAATGATCCACATATTGGTCACGCCCGGATGGTACTCGAAATAGGTGTCTTGAAAATCGCGGTGTGTGACCGCGTAATAAAAATTTACGCTCGAAATCACCCACCAGGGTTCGTCAATGTTAACGGCGCGGTCAATGTTGATGACCCGCGAAGGGAGCGTAAGGACAAGCAAAAGCAGGGCAAGCCACAGCCTGCTTCGGTCAATCGTCAGGGAAGTGGTTTTCATAAGTTCGCAAGCGCTTCGAAAATTTCCGGCGGCAGGGAGTCAACCTTGTAGATTCGCACATACTCATAGCCGTTCAACCAAATGACGTGATGAGGCTCAACGGCAGACATGACATCGAGAAAATTCCGGTAGAGTGGCAGCTGCCCCTGGTTGGCGTAATAAACAACGAGGTAATCCGAGGCGTTCAGGTTGTTCAAGAGGTCCTCGGCATGTTGACCGTCCACATAGTAGGGGCGGAAACTGATGGTCCTGCCGGGATAATAATAGGAGACGCATCCGCGGCTGTAATAGGAGAAGACTGTTGTATTTTCGGCATCGGGCAGCCCGGCGAGGTAATGGGCGGCAAGTTCCAGCCCCTCGCAATAGGGAAAGTGGGGGAATTCCCGGTACCAGCCTGCAGCGGCAAGAATCGGGTTGCGGTACGTAAAGTAATATGGGAAATTCGCCAGCGCGCTCCACACCTGGGTAAGCATGATCAGCGAGAGCAAGGCATATTGCCCGACAACTCGAAACGACGGAAGGCGCTCCCCCAGCCATTGAACCGTGTGAAACCACCCCAACCCTGCCAGCAGGTTGAGGGAGAGGTAGGCGGTGAGGATGTAATGCGGGGAGTTGCGCCCCTGCGCAAAACCTATCAACAAGACGAAGGCGGCTGCATTCACCAACAGCAAGGTGAAGAAAAGTCTGTTTCGCGGAGCGGATTCGCGGTCCCGTGTGAACGGAAGGGCAAACCCCAAAAGGACGCCGAGCCAGGTAACGGGTGTGGTGCGATAAAACAATATCCTCGCCACTTCCCAAATATCCGCCAGGCGGGTGTTCAGGCTGAAGCGGGAGACATCCAGTTCCTCGGTAATCTTGAGGCGTGCGCCCTGAAAGGCATAACTGAAGGCGTTGCCGTACACTTCATAAAGCATCCTGCCCGGCGCAACCCACATGCCGGGCCAGAAAACAAAATACGTCAGCGCCGCAAACGCCAGCCAGAGCCCAAAGGTCTTCGCCGCATTTGTGATCGCCCTTCCCCAGCCTCCTCCGCGTTCCTGGAATATCTGCCAGAGCAGAAGGACTCCCACTGCCGCCAGCATGGCAATCGCAGACGATTTCGATAATTGCGCAAAACCCGCCGCAATGCCGGAAAGAAACAGGAAAGCCAGTTTGCGGTCTTTGAACAGATACACGGCGAGCGAAATCAGCGAAACCAGCACGAAAAGCGAGACCATCGCTTCATGATTCATCAGGCGGGTCTGACTCAAATGGAAGGGGTCGAACGCGGCAAACGTCAGCGCGAAGGCGGCGGCAAGCCTGGGGAGAAATTTTTGCAACAGATAATAAAGTACAAGGAAAAGCGCCAGCAGGACAAATATTTGAAGGACACGCGAATAGATCAGCAGCGCCAGCGGGTCATATCCGCGTTCGTACATGAATGGGTCGAGCAAGCCCTTTTCATAATCCAGATACCCCTGACCCAATCCGCGATATTCGGGGAAATAGAGAAACATCGCAAAGGCGATGATGGACATGGTGGTGACGGCGGGCTGATATTCGTAAACGGTCTTCTCGAATTCCCGCTGACCGAGGGCATAGTAGTAATTCGCGCCCATGCTCAGCCATTGCGGTTCGTCGAGGGTGACAAACGAGCCGATTTCAGGCAGGCGCGGCGCGAGAAAGACGATGATCAGCAACCCATATATGGCAATATCAGAAACTTTACGTGACACGAATCGGATTATAACATGCCGGTTTTCGGCGATTTTTTCGATGGACGTTCCCCTGAACCCGGCTTGTAAAATACGACTCTACTGCCTTTTTACGAGGCAGCCCTTCAAAGAGAGTCGAAGCGAGCACAGGTCACGTTTCGAGGCGTGACCTGTTTCCATCAAGGCTCCGGCAGCGGACATTTCAGCGGCGCGCCTGGAGCGCGGTTATACACGTAGCCCTCGCCCGAGGTGACGAAGACGACTACCCCGTCAACAAATGGCGCGTAATAGGCGGTATTCCAGCAACCCAGCACCACCACATCCGCAGTATGAAATGAGAAGGGCGGCGGGTCACCGGGGATGACCACCCCCTCCGCCTGAGCCGCATAGGGACCGATCAATGTGAACACCAGGCGTTGGTAATCGAGGTAGCGGTAATACGTGCTTCGATCCGGCTCCCCTTCCCCGGTGCGGTAATAGCGCGGGTAGAGCGCGCGCCCGGCGGTGAGCATGGCTTTGGGCTGGGAAAGAAACGCCGTCAATTCCTCGCGCGAAAAACCGGATTGTTCCAGAAGTCCCGCCGCTTCCAGATCGGCGAGCGTCTCCTGCACGGATCGGGTCTGATAGCGCGGCTCGAAGAACATCTCCACAGCGGGCATCAAGGCGCCAATGCCAAGAATGACGAACAAAACGGGAAGCGCTTTGAAATATTGTTCCCTTTTCAGCGATTGCAAACCTGCGGTCTCCATCGGCGCAGTTTCAACTTCGGGAGCAGCCCCCGCCAGCCGCAAAAACCAGATGACCAGTTGAAGTCCGCCCGCCGCGTAAAAAAGGGAAACCATCCAATCCACAGGGGCAATGTAACGCCCGCCCGAAGTCAGACCGAGGGAATTGGTGAGAAGGTAAGCCAGAAAAAGGAAAACCGGCAGAAGGGTCAACGAGCGGCTTCGCCCCCAGACAGCCCCGCTCCCCAGTGCAAGCAGGACCAGGTTGAAGAGGAGCAATACCGCGCCGGCATTCCCAATTTGTCCTTCGTTCCAATCCCTTTTCCAATACGGCGTATCGGCTTTGACCGTGTTCCAAATATCGTCAAAGACAAACGAGGAAGGCAGGGAGATGACGGAGGTAACGATATTATGGACAAAGTGATTGGTCACCGAGCAGGGCAGGGAATCGCAGAATGGCTCTTCCGCAGCGCCCGCAAATTTTAGCCTGAGCCGTTCGCGCGGGAATATGCCCGGCTGCGCCGCATCCATCTCCTGCGGCGGGAGCGAGGCTTCTTCGAGAATCCCATACCGGTAGCGGAGCAGCAACTCGATGCGCGAGTAATACATGTAAAACATCGGAATACCCCTGGATTGATTCCGTATCTCCCAGGGAAGCGTGACCGCCAGCAGTCCCAACACCAGCAGGCAGGCGGTCAGCGCAGCCTGCTTCCAGCGCAGGCGCAGGGCAAGGGGAATGAAAACCAACGCCACAGGCAGGAGCGTCAATACGTGGGTGCGCACCAGGAGAGTCAGCCCGAATGCCGTACCCGCCCAGATCAGGTGATTGATTCTGGCTGGCTCCCTGCCCCACTTCAACAGGAACAACAGGAAAAAGGCAATGCCAATCGCGGTGGGAAAATCCGTCAGCGCCATTTTGGGGCTGGCGGTATCAATCCACCTTGCGGCAACGATGGCATTCAACCCGCGCAGGGCAATCAGGATGCCCGCCGAAACCCCCAGCGCGCGGCTGTGCAATTCCCTGCCGAGCAGGTAAACCACCGCCGGGAAAACCGCAAACACCGCCGCCTGAACCGCCATGAGGATGTCGAAATCCTGCCCGAAGAAAATATGCAAATACGTGAGAAACACGCTGTAAAGTACACGGTCGAAATACCGCCCGTTGAACAAGCCCTGCCCGATCAGGGCGTACTGCCCGCCCGTGTCGAATGTCGCGCCGTCGGAGTAGGGATATATGATGTTATCCGCCGTGTCGGGCATGAAGTAATTCGGGGCGAGCGGCTCGCGCGCCCACAGCCAGGCGGCGGCAATCCACAGACCGGCAAAGAACAGGGCATCGAACCAGCCGCGCCTGTTTTCCGCAATCTTCGGCTCGAACCAAAAGATGAGCGCGCCGGCAATCAGCGCAAAAAGGACCTGCAGCCCCAGCACAGGCACACCTGCGCCGTACCAGTATTCCGTCGGGTGGCGGTATCCAATCCCCGTGACCAGCGCAACGCCCCCAAGCAGGAGAAACGCGCCGAGGAAAATCAACGATGTTTTGATGACGACCCGCTCGACGGCTTGGGCTGGGCTGGTGGATGCTTTCTTCCGCTCGACGAGGAGGAGCGCGGTCGTGACCGCGCCGGTCACTGCCAGCCAGACAAGGAGTGGAGACAACCTTTGAATGTATCCACTCAAGCCGCCAAGGCGGTAAGGCGGCATGAACAGGGCGACCCAGCACAGAAGAAATACGACAACGGAAAGGAATAACGATGCATTATGCCGGGTGAAGACCAGCCAAAAGCGTTGAGAACGCTCCGGGTCGCGCGCCAGTTTCCACGTCAGGAAAAGAAGCGCACCTGCCAGCGTGAAGATTCCCGCCGCGAGGATCATCCGTTCGAGCGAGAATCCAAACAGGACGGAGTTTTTCGGGTCCGAGGGCGAGGCGAGGACGGCAAACAAAGCCGCGAACAATCCAACCGCCAGGAACAATCCGAAGGCGGGCAGCCGCCGGGAGGGGTCAATTCTGGGAAGCATGTTGAGTTTGGTCGTCGAGTGTGGGTTTGCGCTCCAGCCAGAAGAGGAACAACAAACCGAAAACGATGGTGGCAAGGAAGAACGTCAACGCAAGCCAGGGAGGCAGATAAAAGGTGAGGAACGCTACACAACTGATCAACAGTGCCGCCAGGTGGGTCGCCAGCACGGCAACTTTCGGCTGAAAGCCCATCACCACCAGGCGGTGGTAGGTGTGGTCGCGCCTGCCGCTTCCCACGCGCTGTCCCCTGCGGAAGCGGGAGAGGACAACCAGCGTGGTATCGAAGATGGGCACGCCAAGCAGCATGATCGGGACAATCCACGACGATTCGGGGCTGCGATCAAGCGGATTATAAAGGATGCCCAGCGAGGCAAGCAGAAATCCGATGGTTTGCGCGCCGGAGTCGCCGAGGAAGAAGCGGGCGGCGATACCGTTCCAGATGTACAAGCCCGCGCAGAGCCCCAGCAAAACCCCCGACCACTGCGAAAGGATGGGCTGACCCGCCAGCGCGGTTGCGCCCATGTAAAACGCCGAGGCGATGGCGCCGATTCCCGCCACGATGCCGTCCATGCTGTCAATCATGTTCAGGGCGTTGGTGATGCCGATGAGCCAGAACAATGTGATGAAGATGTTCAATGCCTGGGCAAGTTCGGGCGAAAGGCCGTTTGCGGCAAAGAGGATGGTCATGAACCGAACCTGCACGCCGAGGGAAATCAGGACTATGGAGGCGATAAACTGCCCGATCAACTTCGGCACAGCCGATAACCCTTTGAGGTCGTCCCAAAGCCCGAAGAAAAAGATCACCGCCGCGCCCGCCAGCGCCGCAAGAATATCGCGGTTCAATGATGCACGGAATAGAAACGCCATGCCCGCCAGCACGGCAAACAACAAAATGCCGCCCGCCAGCGGGGTGGGCTTTGCATGTTGTTTGTGAGGCGCAGAACCGGGAACGTCCATCAGCCCGATACGGCGGGCAAGCAGCGAAGCCGGCAAACCCAGCACAAGACCCGCCAGCAGGCTTATGGAGGCAAGGAAGAAAGGGGTATCCATTTATTATTCCATCCAGGAGGAGCGTGGATGGAAGTTTATCAGAGTTTCCGCCCGTTTGTATTCCGCCCGCCGGGTTGTACAATCCACCGATGGTTTTTCCGAATGCCGGAAAAACATCGCAATCATGCCTTGCGTCACAACCGGCGAGCCCGACGGTATACCGGGCTTGTAAAAAAGCGAAACGCGCTTTGCAGGTGAAGAAAGAGGTAATACAGACTGCGGCGGCTGGAACGCTGCGCTTCGTGCCGGACGCGAAGATGGGAATCCACAAGAATCTTCAGTCCCTGCAGGCGGGCGCGGGCGCAAAATTCCACATCCTCAAGGTAGAGACGGTAACGCCCGTCCATGCCACCCATCCGGCGGTAGGTTTGCGAGCGCATGAACCAGAACATGCCGGCAATCCAATCGGGGTGAATCATCCCGCTGCTGTCTGGGGGGTAAGGCTTGAAGCCATAACCGGGCAAACGGCGGCGAATCAACTCGAAGGGGGTTGGAAGCGGACGGAATGAATCCTGAACGGCTCCGGTCTCATCCACGATCAGGGGTGCGAGCAAGTCCGCCTGGTGGGTTATCAGGCTTTCGCGCAATGCCGAATATAGCGGGCTTTCAAACACAAGATCAGGGTTGAGAATGGAGAAAAATTCCCCGCGCGCAAATTCAAAGGCACGGTTGTGGTTTTCCGCAAAACCCAGCCGGCGCTTGTTTCGCAAAATGGTTAGGGAAGCCCAGGGCGCGGGGTCGAAGTCCGGCAGGTCGTCCTTCAAGTTGTCGGTAAGGACGACCTGGAAACGCGAATTGGTATCCGGCTCCTGCCGGCGGATGCTTTCCAGCAGGCGCGTAACCCGGCTTGCGTCGCCGTGACTGACAATGGAGAGGGTGATGAGGGGGGTCATGCGCGGCGATTCCGCTTCAAGAATTCCTGCACAGGTTCAAATAAACCGTTGGACATCACGCGCAGCAAATCGCGGGGGCTGGCTTTGATGTCTCTTTGAATGAGCCTGCGTTTGGATAATATTTCGGGAAGTCTGAGCACGGCGTCGAAGACGGCGCGCAAAATTGCGCGGCTTTGTCCGCGCAGGGCGAGGTACATGACAAAGAACAAAACGGCAAAACCATGCAGCGGTAGAAACAGCCAGAAGTACGGCGAGGGCATATCTTTGAAGAAGGTCCAAATCATGTTGCGATAACCGTAATAGACCGAAAAGTCGCTGCGCTTGCCTGTGCTGGCGCTGCCCACATGACGAACGACCGCCTCCGGCACATACAGGCATTTCCCTCCATCCAAGCGAAGGCGAAATCCCAAATCCACATCTTCAAAATAGGAAAAGTAATCTTCATCGAAACCGCCCAGGTTCAGAAACTCCTCGCGGGAATACAATGCGGCGGCGGCGCACGGACTGAATATCTCTTTTTGTTCGAGTCCGTATTTATCCGCAGGCAGGTTATGTCCATTGCGCCAGGCAAGACCGCTGATATGGTAGGCATCGCCAGCGCCATCCAGCAATCCAGGCGAGTGATATTGAATCTGGCGGGAGGAGAAGGCCGTGCAGTCCGGGTTTTGTCGCGCAGCACGCAGCAGACTCTCAAGCCAATCCGGTTCCGGGAAGGCATCCGCATTCAGCAGGGCAAGCCACTTGCCGCGCGCCAGGCGCGCTCCGATGTTGTTCGCGGCGGCAAAACCAAGGTTGGAAGTGAGGCGCTCGATGCGGAGATCGAATATCCGGGAGAGTTCGTTCAAATTCAATCCAGCGGTATCGCCGGAGCCGTTATCTACGATTATGAGTTCGTAGCCTTTGAAAACCTGCCGGGAAAGATCCTCCAGGCATTGGGAAAGGGTATCTCTGCTGTTCCAGGTAACGAGGATGACGGAGACTTCGGGAGGGTTGGAGCCGTCAAACTCCTCATTCCCGTTCGATTGCGCCTGAATGCCGCTCACAAGGTGTCATCCAGAAAAAAACCGGAAACCATTTAATCCCGCTTTTCCATTAAGTACAGAAATCGTTCCGATTCACGGACCTTCACTTTTTCAAGAATGGCAAAGCGTGCGCCGAATATCCTTTCGAATTCGTCCACGGTGTATTGGTCGAAGATATCCAGGCGGCTTGCCAATAGTTTTTGAACCTGGGAATCCGTCTTCGGGACGAATTCAATGACAAGCCATTTCCCCAGGTCGTGAAAGAACTCCGCCAAAAGAGGCAGGGGCACATTATTGGAAATCGCCAGATGGTGGATGACGGCCAGGGCAAAAACCATATCGGCGGGCGCGCGCTCCAGAAACGCATCGCGCTCCCGTGTGTGCCAGCCCAGGGATGGGCTGGGGTTGGTCAAATCCTGAACCAGGGGGAGGATATTGGTTTCGCGGGCGGATTTTACCTGCCGATAATTCTGCTCCACCGCCGCCGGATCAATATCGAATGCGATCGCAGGAATTCCCTGTACGGAAGCCAACCGGGTAAAGACACCGTTATTTGCTCCCACATCCCATACCTGACGGGGGCTTAAGCGGTGAACCCATTCAGAGATTATGTCCTTCTTATGCTCGAACGCCGAATCCGTATAGTTGGTCATGTTGTAATAATCGCCCCATTCCGTCCCTACGGGGTTCCATTCCAGCTGTTTGACCGTGCTTTCCAGACTTTCGATCAACCCCTGCAGCGCCTGTTTGGTCATCCTTCCCCGGGGCGTCTTTTCCAAACGGTCGTTCCCAGCGCCCGCGTCGGCATAACGCATCTGCGCCCGCGCGTGCAAATGGATATGGGTCAGCAAGCCGAAGTTAAAGCGTGTGGATGCCGGCAATAAGCGGCTCGCAAGGTCGAGCGGCACGCCGTCAATATAGACTCGCATCAACTGGCTCAGACGCACGTCGGTCTTCGCCATCAGCGCCAGCGGAGCGAGGAAATGCTGGCAAAATTGTCTGTATGCCACCCACGGAGCGCCGTCCTTGTAAACCTCGAAAGAGAGCGTATCTATCAGGATTGGCCTGCCGTTATGAAATTGGATGTTATATGCGCTCGCATCCTTAAGGGACATTCCAAACTTAAGCGCATGTTTTTGGACAGCCAGCGTGGCAAGGGCGGCATCCTTCAACTGGGAAAACGACCACTCATAGGGGTATGAGATAAAACGCACCCGCTCCGGGCAGATGACCTTGAAAGCCGACTTCGGTTCGACGGGCTGCACTTCCGCTTCCGCATGCGGAATCAGAAGATTCGCTTTCAACAGCCTGTCATACAAGCCGGATTCGATCAGAAAGGCATAGTCCTGGGAATAACTGTGATTCACCTGACGGTAGAGCTTTTCGTCCCGCGTGAACAGGAAACCGCTGGGGTCGCGGAACGAGGCGCTCAATCGCTCATTGTTTTTCAACGTCGTCATTTTCCTCGTTTTCATCTGTCTGTTTCGGTTTTATCCCAAACATCTTTTTAATTCGCGTCCATTGGGAGCGAACAAATACGCCCAACCCAAGCAGGGCAGCAAGCGCAAGTTGAATGATGATACTGCCTGAACCGGGGTCGAGATAGGGTAATGGAGAGTAGTGCATGGAAAGCCTCCTGGCTGAAATGTGGCTATTCTAATCGAATTTATCGTCGTCGTACCAGCGCCCAAACAACTGTGTACAGAGGACAAATATTGTTGAAGCTCATCGCTTTTGCCCTGCACGTTCATGTTGTTTGGGTGCCAGATCGAAGCAGGCCCGTCTCCCGTGTGGACACCACCGGAACAGGAATGCGCTCCGGCGCACATGACAAACGATCACTTCAACGGAATGTTGTCCTGGAACAAAAAGTTGAAAACAATGGGGAATGTGTTTATGGGTTTCACATCCTGAGGCAGGGTGGAAATATCATATCCTGGGGCGTAGAGAGCAAACATGATGTTGCTTTTAAACTCCTCGGGGAAATTCTCTAGCGTTATCGTCGTGCTTTTGTTTTTTATGTTTCGAGCCCCGTGATCGGATTGCAGGATAATCACCGGCGGGCGTTCAGGGTCGGAATTTGCAAGTATCGTCTCCACAATCTTTACGGCAACATCCATCGAATAATTATATTGGTCCAGATAATAATTCCAATTGGCTTGATACCTCTTCGGTATCACTTTGCCATTCTCATCGAACATAAACGGCTTGTGCGGGAATACCAGATGGACATATACAAATTTCGGGGATGACACCTCGTTCAGGCCCGCGATCCTATTGGCGATTGTGGAGATAAATCTCTTATGTTCAATTCGAGCCAAATCATCGCCGAGCGTATATAACGGCGGGTACACCCGCAGCATGGAATTCTCCGCGACCAGCCTCCCAAATTCGTCGAATAGCACCATATCGCCAACCGAATCCCTGGTCGAGTGGTTGATGGAAACGTCGGCAGAAATGGGAACAGCCGCTTCGATGAATTCGGTCAATTCCTCGATCACCACAATTGAATATCCCCTTGATTTCAGATAGCTCGTAACCCTGTTGTTGGCGATCTTTTCATAATAGAGTTCATGATATTTCTTCTGGCAACAAGGGAGTTCCTCGTAGTTCAATCTCTCCGCCATTTGATGGAGTGTGGTAATGGAACTGCTGTGACTGTCCTCTGCGACAAAAAAACCGGTTGATTTCAGGAAAGCCACAAACTCATCCACCTTGGGATTCTTCCAATATTCCCGCATGGGCTGAAAACCGGAAAATTCGTCAAAAACAATAAAATAAATATCGGGATAATCCTGCATCTGTGTTTTTGACGTCGAAGCCAGAACAGGCGTCGGAGCAGCGCCCCAGTCCGGCATTTTCTTGATTTCAGCGGAAACGATACTCACCGCATTGATCAAGATCAACATGCCAACAATGAAAACCGCGCTGTTCCAGAATCTGGAAGACCTGGGTTCACCCATTTTCCATGTGAACCACGAAACCAGCAGGGCAATCAACAGAAAAACAGGAAACAGGTATCGGTTTGTCGCAAGAAATGGAACATTTGC
Source organism: Chloroflexota bacterium (assembly GCA_024434165.1). Taxonomy (GTDB): domain Bacteria; phylum Chloroflexota; class Anaerolineae; order Anaerolineales; family Villigracilaceae; genus Villigracilis. Next base: position 21,768 of record QMIW01000036.1, read on the forward strand.
AGTTATCAAAAAATCCAACGTCAAGCCATATGTGTGAAAAAAAATTAGAAAAACAAAAGCGGCATTGGCGGATTCGACAACACGTCTTCCAATCATGAAGAACAGAATATAAATAACCACAGCCGCAACGATGCTCAACATCACCATTCTAAACAAACTTGGAAGCAGGAGCATCACTGCGTTATTGGCATAGTGAAGAACCGGCACATATAGTGCCAATAAAAGCGGCAGGATACCGCGCTTCACTACCTCCAGCATCTTTCCGCCGGGTGTTTCAGAAAACACTTTGAACATCCAGATTTGATCCTTTCGAGGAGGAGTAATTTGGTCAATTCACGACCTGTTCGTTGTACAAGAATGACGGAGATAAGACTTTGGGATGGCATCAGGAATGTCCTTATCTCCGACGAATGATGAAACTTCAGGTTTCCGGTTCAACTCTAAACCGGAAGGAATTTGCGGTTCCTGTGTATGCGAATTAATATCCAAACGATTTCAGGATGGAACCAAATTCTCTTTCGCACAAAGCCTGCAAAGACGGGCTGAGGTCTTTCTTCCAACGACCAATGGATTCCTCTGGCGATCTGCTGGTTCTGTGCGCCTGCTCTGCTTCATTTTCGACCGTAGAAGCAGCGGAGAGCATTGTCTCGATAATGCTGTTGGAATGCTCCAATCCCAGGTATTGTAAAATACCGCGGAGCGTGTTGATTGGATCCAAAATAACATCTTCATACCGAACCAAGTGGGCTTTATCTCGTCTTGCCATCCAGGCCTGATGCAGGTTATGGATGCCCTTAACGCTCAACCGTCTTACATAATCCTCATCGCTTTGAACTCTGTTACGGCCAAATTTCACAGAATTCCGCTTTACATTGAAGGCATTTATTGAAGCCAGCATGTCGCGAAAATCGCGTACCAGAATTATTTCCTTTGCCTCTGGATAAAGGTCCCGGATGATCCACGGAATAAAGGAAGGGTAAAATTTTTCAGCAAAGTACATGGGGGTCTTTTGGTTTTGAGCGGCAGCTACACTTTTGTAATATCCTTCCATACTCTGTTGGCAGAAACCTGCCAAATCTTCGACGTATCTCACACCAACCCAATGCTTTACTTGCGGGTCGCTCATGTACTTTGAGATAAAGTTGACATTTGGCATGATGGCGGGATGGTGCTGTTGAATGTTCGGAACATCCTGCTCAGGTCCCGGGTAGGAAGCGGAGAGGACTTTAAAAAACTGCGCCCAGTAACTGGCGACGTGAACTTCATACGGATGCGGCTTCTGCACAACAATACTCGGATGAGCAGAAAACAGACGCATCAGCATTGTGGTCCCGGTACGACCAAGGCTATTTAGGATAAGCGGCTGGAGTGATGGCTTGAAGGATGAGCGAATGGGTTTGCGGGTGCCGCTGATTGTGGCTAATTTGATAACAGATCCATCATCCATTGCGCCCTGCATCACTAATTTAAAGTCCGGACAAAACCCAATCACATTAGCTAAGATTTTAAAATGCTGATGATACATGGGCCGCATTGAGGATTTACCGCGAAAGAAATCCCTGATGGACGCCAATATCCGTCGCGTCATCCCTGCGTGATACAACGGATGTATGGAGGAAGCCCCGCTAACAACATCTCGAATTGTTATAGATTTGCAATAGGCATTGAATGAACGAACCCAACCTTCAAATTCGATTGCATACACATCTTCGCTTCGCCCAGCAGCAGGCGAGTTGATTTCAAAAACAAACTTTGCGCTTGAAGATTGGTGAACTTCTATTTTATTAATCGTAACAAGGGTCATTTTCAAATCCAGGTTATTTTTGAAGAATCCAGGAAACTTTTATTGACGACACAATAGTGCTGCCACAACACACATTAGCGAGAAATGTGCTTTTGCCAAATTTGACCCTGTTCGCCGGCATGCCTCAGGGTCAAATTGCAAATATAACGCTCTTGATTTTGACGTATTGCACAAAGAACAACAGTCTTTCAAACTCAAATTAGATTATTTCGATGATCCTGAAAGACCTTATATTCATGGATGACTTTGAGGGCGGGTCCGTCCATTTTTATTCGGCCACTATCGAGCCAGATCGCCCTTGTGCAGAGAGTCCGCAGGGTGGGCAGGCTGTGCGAGACGATCATAATCGTCTTGCCCTCATCCTTCAACTTCAGAAGGGTGTTATTGCATTTCTCCCTGAACGCTTCATCTCCGGGGGAGAGCGCTTCATCAATGAAAATGATTTCCGGGAGGGTGTTTATGATAATGCTAAAACCCAGCCTGCTGCGCATGCCGCTGGAGTATGATTTCACAGGCTCATCAATGAAATTAGCCAGCCCCGAATATTCAATGATCGTATCAATTTTTTCCTCGATCACCTGATTGGGAATGTATTTCATGGCAGCATATAGATATATATTCTTGCGACCGGAAAGATTCATGTTAAACCCGGCGTTCAAAGCAAACAGCTCACGATAAGAATCGTGGATTCGCACCCTCCCTTTTGTAGGGCGGCTTATGCCGGTCAAAATCCTCAACAATGTGCTTTTGCCGGAACCGTTACTGCCTATCAATCCGACAATTTCACCGGGATAAATTTTAAAGTTGATATCATCCAGCACGAGAAAACGCGATTCCCGTCTGCCTTTTGACAACGAAGCCAGTAGAAACTCGGACAGCTTCTGTCCCCTGCGCCGCACCATTTGAGGGCGGCGGTTGTAGTATTTTGTGATATTTTCCGCTTCAATTATTGGCGATTGCATGAGTCCGTCCATGAATTCGAACGCCCGCTTGGGGCTGTAATTAATTATTGGTAATCGGCAAACAGACCGTCATTCTTCACAAAAAATGACACCCCTGCAAAAAAGAACAGAATACTGAAAATCAGCCAGAACAATAAAAGCAACGGGTCTGGCGGACTGGAATAGAGGATTACATTTCTAAAACTTTCTATCATAAAAAACAAAGGGTTTAGGTTCAAGAAAGACGCGAATTCTTGAGGAACCATATCCGAAGAAATCAGAACCCCTGAAAAATACAAAAAAAAGCGGAGGGCCAAGCCGGTTATTTGAGAAATATCCTGAATGAATGCACCCAGAGTGGCAAGTATGAACATCGCCCCGGCTGTAAATGTAAAAAAAACAAATAGAAGAACAGGCACATACACATATGCAGCGGTTGGAAAATATCCAAAAAACATGTTCAACATGATCAGAATGGAAAACCCTACCAGGAAATCCACAAATTTCTCCAGAAGATCAACAAATATCAGGGTTTGATTTGGGAATTTGATTTGGGAAATGATATTGATCTTGGAACTTATCAATGTGGACGACCTCATCAAGGCGCTGGAGAAGAATTGCCAAAGCACCATTCCGGCCAGGAAAAAAAGGACAAAGGGCGCATCGCCGCGCGGCTTCCTTACAAGAATCAGACTAAAAATAGTAGCATAGATCAGGGTCTCCACAATGGGCTGCAGGATGATCCATAGCGCGCCCAGTTTGGAATCGAGATAATTGGCTTCGATGTTATATCGAGCCCAGGTCGTAATTAAAAATCTGCTTTTCCAAATATCCGAAAAGAATTTACGCATTTGAACGATTCGTACCTTTCAGAGACGATTAGAACATCCAATGCAGGGCATTTGTTTACCTTATTGCCCTGTTAATTTGCGGTATGCCTTCTTAAAGAGGGACAGAAGTCGATTCGGTGGAAAATTAACGCGGTTCTGCTGGACGATCAGGGCGTTTTGTTGGGCGTATAATTTGTACATTATTTTTGTGATGATCGGAACCAGCCTCTCCACGGTCAGCCCTTCATAGGGTTCCCATGCATCATCCAGATTGGGCAGAGGTTCGTAGAATAAACGGCCGTCTGCACGCTTCAAATAATCTCTCGCCACCAATTGGTTCGAAAGCTCGTATTTCTTCAGTATTTCCAATCTTTCCTTTGGAGACAAAATGCCATAAGATTCAAAAGGCTTCTTCTTGTAGCTTTCATCCAGCACTCTGTTCATCATATTATGCAGGCGCTGATCGGAAAGATTCTCATAAAAATCCCTGTTCAGAGACAGAAATTCCAGCACATCCCGGGAGAAGCCCGAATTTACATTTACATCATTACGGAGCGCGGGCTTTTCAGGCCAGTTTACATTGATCGTCTTTAAAAAGTCCGGCAAGACCCCTTCCGGCATTTGTTCCTTTTCGTAAGGGCGCACAATGATATTCTCCATTCCAAAGTTCTGCGCCCATGGTTTGAGTAATCTATGCCAATCTGTTTGCCGCCATCCCCCCCACTGTTCGTTTTGTTTATCGAGCGAATCGAGAATTTGGCTTGAAGAGACGAACTTGTGCCCCCATTGTTTCCATGCCGACTCCAAGTGATGATCCTGCCGCCGGACGTAGCAGATCACCTTGATGTTGGCATCCAATTTCCCCGCCAAACGTCCCATCCGTTCGCGCCAATTTACCAATAACGCCTCATGGCTGATTACAATGGAATGGAGGGAGTGTTGTTTACAGTACAGGATACATTTGTCGAAGAGTTCGATATCCTTTGAGCCATCCGTATTTTCAAAATAATACCCATGCCAGTAATTATGCCCCTCCCGCATGGGGCTGTAAATCATCGCATCGTGAAAATTCGGGTAGAGAACGCCAGATTCATTCTTAAGTTTTGAGAAGTTCTGTTCCAAAAACCTTTGCAAAGCTGTTGTACCGGTTTTTGTTGCTCCAATATGTAAATAAAGTGTTACTTCACCCATCAAAAGCTCCTAAGACAGGGACAAAAACATCCCTGTAATATTACCAGATGTGTCTTTAAATTATACCACCCGCCAGTTGAGGCGTTTGACGGCGGCGTATCATCGCTTGTCCATGTTTTGCAAAGCCCATTCATAGGTGCGAAAAATCCCATCCTGCAATCCTACTCTGGGCTCCCATGCCAGATATTGCATTGCACGGGATATATCAAGGATATTGACTGGCACATCGAATTTGCGGGCGGGCATATATCTCAACTGCAAGGGACGTTGAAGGATTTGCTCCAGACTGTTAATGATATCTTTAATGCTATGTCCCTGCCCCGCGCCAATATTAAAAATCTTGTGATCCCCTTCATAATTCGCCACCTTCATCATGGCGTCAACGATATCGCTAATATAAATATAATCGCGTATTACGGAACCGTCACCCCATATTATCAACTCGTCTCCCCGCAGGGTTTTATCCAAAAATGAGGAAATGACACCCTGAGTCATTCGAGCAGGTTGTCTGTCTCCATAGGCATTTGAAATACGTAAAATATTATAGTCCAGCCCATACAGCACCCAATACAAATGCAGATACTTTTCAATGGTAAGTTTGCAGATTCCATACGAACTGGTGGGGTGGGTTGGATGGCTCTCCTTAATTGGTATTTCTTGAGGGATCCCGTAAACAGTGCCGCCCGATGATGAAAAAATGATTTTCTTAACTCCGGCTTTCCGCGCCTCGTCGAGCATCCGCAGTGTCCCCAGGACGTTCGCCTCTACATCGAACGCCGGGTCATCATTTGACGTTTGGGGAACCGTTGCAGAAATCAGGTGATAAATTACGTCGGAACCTGAAAGCGGAAGGCTGGCCTCTCTCTGGTTCAGGAAGTCCCCGGTAAATACGCTTATTCCTTTGGTCTGTAGATACCCTAAATACCGGGCGCCAGGGTGATCAAAAACCGCTACTTCGTGACCGGACGCCAATAACGCTTCAGCAAGATGGGAGCCAATAAAGCCGCCCCCACCCAAAACAAGGCACTTCATACGCCAATCTTCTCCGCTGTCAGGGAATTATAAACCGCAAGGAGTCGATCAACGTATTCCTGAATGGAAAGGGGGCGGGGAGCGTTGTCGGATAATTTTTGTATAAGATCCGGGTTTTCGAGCAGGGTTTCAATTGTTTCTGCCAGTTCGACCTCGTTGTCGGGTTCAAACAAAAGCCCTGTTTTTCCATGTTCGATCACTTCAGCCATGCCCGCCATATTGGAGGCGATAACCGGACATTTGGCGTATTGGGCTGAATAGATTACCAGCGGGGAATTCTCATGCCAGAGCGACGGAACAACCAAGGCATCCAGGTTTGAGAACACCGTTCCAATTTCAGGGTTCGGGAATGTCCCGCAAAATTCGATTCTGGAATCCCCATCGGACAACCTCACCAGTTCCTTGTAATAGCCGCTTAATTCATTCACCTTCCCATATATCTTAAGAACAACGGGCTTTCCAACCAGCTGACGAACGGCTTTTATCAACACATGCACGCCTTTGTGATGGCTTAATGTCCCAATGTAACCAAGGCGCAGTTCCCTGCCGGGTTTTTGCCTCCGAACATTCTGAAGGTACTCAAAATTGATGCCGAAAGGAACGTTTACCGCCCGCTGGGTTTCCAATCCGTTATTAACAAGATTGGAGTACATTACCTTTGTTGGAATGATTACCTTATTGATCCGGTTCAATCTTTCCCGCAAAAAGGACTGGCGCTGTGCGAGCGCCAATAGCATCGGGGAATATTGGTTATCTACGGCGCCCCATTTCTGCATCATTGAGATTGCTGTCCTGAAAAAAAGCCCGGGAATCCTCTGAAAGACCAAGTTAAACCTGCGTGACCGGGTATTGGCGGCATAGTGGCGCAGGCAATTGACTCCAAACGTATCCGGTCCTTTGCAAATCTGATTCCCGGGAAATCTCAACTCATACATCGGGCAGATAAACCAAAAATCGGTTGGCGTGTACACCATTGGCAGCCCAAGGTCATGACACGCATCAACCGGCGACGAGGAGAGGTGTGCCAGGTGAAAGAAATGCACCACATCGGGTTTTTCCCGCCGGAGATACCCCCGGAAATAGTCTCCCACCAGGTGGTTATCGTACTCCATTTCGATTGGATTGGTCTGGGACCCCATTGGGTCACGGTTGAAATAGAAACTCTCCACTGGGATCCCGTTATACACGTAATGACCGAAGCGTTTATCGTCGGTCAGGCTGTCTTGCGTGGGAATAGCGGTGAACACACTGACCGTATGTCCCCGTCTTTGAAGTTCCTTTGCCGTTTCGTAGGTCAGCACTTCCGTCCCTGAGAAATAATGGGGAAAAAATTGATGGACCGTCAGGACAATCCTCATGAAGCCATCTCCTGCGAGTGTTTTTCAATGGACAAATTCGCCTCTGCGGCCTTCAAGCCCACATACTGCCCGTATAAGGTAGCAAAGCTAAGGAATGGAATCAAGATCAACATCTTAAGCAGTTCCTTAATGCGCCTTTCGTGTTGCAGTACGTATGTCCAATCCCTCATTGTTATCCGCAAGATCAACAAAACCATATGCCCAAGAGATTCAACCAGGCGCAGACGATATTGCTCGTATAGTTTCCTGGATGTTTGCAGGTTTCTTCGATACTCGTACATAAAGGAGCGTTCATGTGAATGGAAGACATAGGACTTTGGCCAGTATGCGATTTTCCAGCCCGCTTCAAGGACCTGCTGCGACCAGTCTATATCCTCTCCAAAATCGTTTGCGCGAAACGGTATCGTTTGCCAGACGCTTTTTCGAATTGCGGAACAAACATTATCGAAATTATAAAAGAAGTGTCTTTGCATGGGGTTTAGTTTTTTATAAGCATCCCAATCCTGAATCCAGCGAACCTCCTCCGTATCACGCCCCGTCAGCCACTGGTTCAAGTTGCGCTTGGTCAGTATATCGGCATTATCACGGGGTAGTTGACGGGCATATGCACCCGCCACTTTAGGGTCTTCAAAGGCGGTTACAAAATTCTTTACCAGGTTGCGGTCGCCGGGAAGCACATCCTGTGACATTAGAACAACGATCTCGCCGGTCGCCATTTCAATGCCAATATTTCTGGTCAGCCCGTGGTTAAATTCTTCAGGGGGAATGGATTTGACGATGGCGCCATAGCTTCTCGCTATGGAAACGGTTTCATCCGTCGAACCTGAGTCAATGAACACCAATTCGATCTGACCTTCATATTCCTGCTCTTTTAGCGCCTCCAATGTCTCGCGAAATGCGGGGCCTGCATTTTTTGTGGGAATAACAACGGATACTTTTACTGTGCGCATCGTTTTGATACCAGAGCGACATCCTTGATTTATTATTCTTCAGATTTAATGTTGCAGTTCGCAAAAGGGATTTCTCTCCTCCGCGAAGCGGGAATCTTCATTGCTTCCCGCGTTTTCCAAAAGGAAAGACGAAGGATCGGACCCTGCCCAAAAATTGTATCAAACGCCAGGATTCGCTGGTTTGAATCATTCGGATTTGCTCGTGAAGCTGATTTATATGATCTTGATGCTGCGCGACAAGGTTCGATATCTGATCGCGAAGCAACAGAATGGTTTGCTCGTTATTTTCCACCCGGGCGGTCAACGTCTTCACCTGATATTCCGATTCCAACCTGAACCCTATCTGATAAAAATAATCCTTGATCAATAATGCTTCGTCAGGCGGTGATTTGAGCAGGACATCCAGAGAGGCGGGGTACTCCGCACCCACAGCCAACACTCCCAAACCGTGCCCGTGTGAAAATTCAAAACCCGGATACTTCTCCTTCAATTCATCCCATACCTTCCAGACGCCGAAATCCCTTTCACGGACATTTACGTCATGAAAAACAACCACGCCGCGCGCGCTTAACTTGGGAAGCCAGTTCTCGAAATCGTGCCGCACGGCCTCATACGTATGCAGTCCGTCAATATGCAGCAGATCAACGGTGCCATTCGAGAAATATTTGACTGCTTCGTCGAAAGTGCTTTGAATCAGGCGCGAAAACCCCCCGTAGAACGCATCATGATGGGAGCGCAGATCTTCCAATATCTCGGAACCATAAAAACCCGCCTGTGCATCCCCCTCCCAGGTATCCACAGCGAAACATTTCGTATCCAGATCGAGTTCTTTGACAGCCTGGCAAAAAGCGCAAAAGGAATTTCCGCTGTGCGTCCCCAGTTCAACCAGAAGCCTCGGACGGAGGAGGTCAATGAGAAACAACGCGAACGGGATATGTTCGATCCACGCGGTTGGGGGAACCACCCTCACAGGCTTCGACAGGCTGATTGGATAATCGAGCGGATTGAATTTTGGCATAAATCTATTCCTTTTTTTCTGATGTACATTAACGGACGGATTATTGCGTCCTTCGCCAATATGCGCCCGTCCAATCACTGGAAATAATCTCGTCGGTAATATGATACCGTTCACGAAAATCATGGACGGCTTTTTTACACCCTTTTACTGCCCCAAAATCATCAGTGGTTATCTGTGTTGGGTTCTGGTCTGACGATCATTATTCACCTGGTACTGCAAGTTAAGTTCCAAAATTTCAAATCATGACACTGCTCCGATACATGGAACAGCAATACATCGCCCCTAAACCAAATAAGACACTCCGTTCGCAAACAATAAGTCAGACCAAGCAACGCCCATACTTACAGGGGTTGCTTGGTCACGATAAATCTTTTTATGTGCTGCCGATCCGTTTGGGCTAATTATCTACCCGGATGAGCATTATACCATTGCTTGGAGGTTTCCCGCTTAAGGTACATAGTATTGAATGATCAACTTCGGACGAACGCCGGCCGCAGCGCTCCCGCTGAAGATTTTCAGATAATCGGCGCCGAAGTCGTTGTTGTCATCCTTGGTAAACCGCAGTCGGAACTGGGTTAAACCCAGTTTATTAACATACACGAATTCGTCCGGGGTGAACGAGCGCGTGTACCAGTTGCCGGGCTTGTTCTTACTGTACGTCAGGACGTTTTTTTTGCTCGCAGCAGACTTGAAATCCGCCGGCTGCAAAGCGGCTTTTCTGCTAAAGGCGCCCCTGCGAACATCCACCTGCAACTGACCGTGTGTATTGAACGGCAGGGTACCTACAAAACCGGAATATTTGAACTTAAGCACCACGCTTGTGATAACCGCGTTATCCGGTATGCCGGAAGTATCGAAGGACAAGATCGAAATATACTGACGGTTGGCGGCGTCATCGCCGACATACAAAAGGGATGAGCCTTTGTTCATGGTCTTGCCCATATTGGTGTTTTCGCCGCTTTCGAGGACCCAGCCATCCTGTGAAGCAATGGACTTGGTGACCGATGCACTGCCCGGTGCGACGGTAACGGTTATCGGTCCAAACGAATTGTTTGTTTCAATGCTCTCCACATCCCCAAGGCAGGATGGATCCGCATATAAATACAACTTGTGGGTGCCGGCAGGCAAACCGGAGGGGATATCCACCGAGACCAGGCCGCCATCGGCGCTCCTGGGTGGAATACCGCCGAACAGGTTGGAAGGATAAAAATCTCCCAGGTCGGCATCGTTGGGATCGGTGGAATACAAACAGCCCTCGGGGCTGATTTGGAGTCCCAGGAAGTGGTTCTCAAAGTAAACCGAGCGGTAAAAGGGAGGCATTTCTGCGCCGCCGCGATTCTCGACAAACACCTTGATCGCAAACGGCTCGTTCGCATCGGGATTTCCAGGAAGTGGGTTGCGGCTGGGCGTTGTATCCACCAGCTGATAGCCCGTAATCACCAAATCCGGTTTGGGCTGGATGGTGGTCGGGTCGGTGTCGGTATTATTCGTCGTGATGATCTCGCCGCCGCCGCTCACGCTCACAGAATTTGTGAGCAATTCCGGGGCATCCACTTCGATGTCCACCGTCAGGGTCAGGTCTGGATAGAATGCACCAGAAGCAAGGACATCGCTTCGCGTACAGGTTAGACCCGCGCAGTTCCAGCCATCACCGCTGAGGGTTCCATTCGTCAAACCGGTTGGCAGAGTATCGGTCACGGTAACGGTACCGCTTGTAGGTCCTCCCCCGTTGTTCTTCACCTTGATCGTATAGATTCTGTCCTGGGCGCCTTCGGCAAAGTCATAATAGACAGGGGGATTTATGCCATCGTCAATGACGATTGAATCTTCCACATGCGACTTGATGACGATCAGATCGGGAAGCTGGGTAATCGTCGTATTATCCGTGTCAATATTATTACTTTGATTCCCGGAAGGTTCCCCGCCGCCGGCGACGCCTGCCTCGGTAAGGGCAGTGTCAGCCGTATCGTCCGCCACATCCACCGTTAATGTAATAGCAGAGTAACTTTGGGTGCTTCCCAGCGCATCGCTGCGCGTACACTCCAAAGTGGCAAGCGTACAACTCCACCCTGTGCCGCTTAATGATTGGGGGGTCAATGCGGTGGGGTCGTAAATGATAATATTAACCGTCACCATACCGGTTGTATCCGTCGTGCCTTGATTCGTCACCGTAATCGTATAAGTGCCGGTGCCGCCTTCTACGAAACCGCCCGAATTTACAATGTCTATAATCAAATCCGGCCCGGGATCGGCTCGAACGGAATTGGTTGTACCCAACAGAAGCGCCAGTATTCCAAAAGTCAATAGTCGAAAGAATCGCAACCCGGGGCGCCGGGCGGTTGAATTCGGTTTCATGATTTACAAACCTTTCTATTCACGTTTTTCCAGAAGAAAACCTTTTATTCATTATAAAACAAAAAGCGCCCGTCACAAATTTTCTGTTTTGCAAGGGCAACGTTTCCGCGCCAGAAGGCGCTTATCTTTTTTGCAAACTGATTCTTGTGAGTTCGGGTAGCGCTTACCTTCCCATCGCCAACCGCAAGGTTTCATCCCACATGGGCAGGCTTACACCAAAAACCTTTTCAAAACGCGAGCAATTCAGCGGTGTGACAAGGGGCCGGCGGGCTGGGGACGGAAACTCAACCGTCAGGGCGGGCAGGATGCGCTTGACAATCTGCTCCTCCGGGTTGGGGTCCAGGTCCAACACTGCTTTCGTAAAGTCAAACCGTGAAACCGTCCCGGAACCGCCCACATGATACACCCCGCATCTCTCGCCGAAAAACCCTCGCAGGTCAGGTTGACTACGCGCAATCGTCATGGCGGACACCTCCGCCAGCATGCGCGCCCACGTCGGACTCCCGACCTGATCCGTAACGATTCTCATCGTCTCCTGCTTCCTCGCCCAGGACAAAATCTTGGAGACGAATCCCCCGCCGCCCACGCTATACACCCAACTGGTGCGCAGGATGACGTGCACGCCTCCCGCCTGACCGATGGCTTTTTCGCCTTCCAATTTGCTTTGACCATACACATTGAGCGGATTCGGCGGGTCGTCCTCGGTGTAGGCGGAGCCCTTTTCCCCGTCAAAGACATAATCGGTCGAGTAGTGAACCAACACAGCATTCAGGGAACGAGCCGCCTCCGCCATGACCCCCGGAGCCCTGCCATTGACGAGCATGGCAAGGTCTGGCTCCTGCTCCGCCCGATCCACCGCCGTATATGCCGAAGCGTTGACGATCAGGTCCGGCTGCGTTTCTTTGAGTATCCGTTCGAGCGATTTGAGGTTCGCAAGGTCCAACTCATCGGGACCATAGGCAAACACGCGCCCCAGCGGGGCAAGCGTGCGGTGCAATTCCCAGCCGAGTTGACCGGTCTTTCCGAAAAGGAGAATTTTCATAGCGGGTCGCGTGAAGCGGAATTGTCCGCCTGCTATTTGCCCCCGTTTGCAAGCCGCGCGAGGTAATTGCCGTAACTATTGCTGCCCAATTTCCGCACCAGCGCCTTCAATTGTTCCCGGTCTATGAAGCCGCGGCGGTAGGCAATCTCTTCGGGGGAGGAGATCATCAAGCCCTGGCGTTCTTCCACCGCCTGGACGAAATTTGCCGCCTGCAGCAACGATTCGTGCGTCCCGGCATCCAGCCAGGCAACGCCGCGCCCAAGCGGGATGACCTGCAGCTCTCCCATGTCCAGATAGATGCGGTTCAAATCCGTAATCTCGATCTCGCCGCGCGCCGAAGGCTTGAGCGATTTGGCAAACTCCACCACGCGTTCGTCGTAAAAATACAAGCCGGGGACGGCGTAGTTCGAGCGCGGCTGTTTGGGTTTTTCCTCCAGGCTGATCGCCCTGCCGCGCTCATCGAATTCGATTACGCCGTAGCGTTCGGGGTCGTGCACCGGATAGGCAAAGACCAGCGCGCCGCGTTCGAGTGTTGCAGCGGTTTGGAGTTGTTCCGGCAATCCGTGCCCAAAGAAAATATTATCGCCCAGGATCAGGCAGGCGCGCTCGCCCGCGAGGAAGGTTTCGCCGACCAGGAACGCATCTGCCAGCCCGCGCGGCTCGGCTTGTTCGGCGTAGGAAAACTTCATGCCCCAATCCGAGCCGTCGCCCAATAAACGCCGAAAGCCGGGCAGGTCTTCCGGCGAACTGATGACCAGAATATCGCGTATCCCAGCCAGCATCAGCATGGACAGGGGGTAATAGATCATCGGCTTGTCGTACACCGGCAGGATCTGCTTGCTGACCGCCAGCGTGAGGGGATACAAACGCGTTCCGCGTCCGCCTGCAAGGATAATTCCCTTCATTGCCTATACTCCGTTAACGTGATTTGTAATTCGCTTCCATCCAGCCCTGATACTCGTGCTTTTGGCGGATGGCGGTCACCCACTGCGGGTGGGAGAGATACCACTGGACGGTGTCGAGCAGCCCCTGGGTCAGGGAATGACGCGGGCGCCAGCCCAGTTCCGTGCTGATCTTGTGCGTGTCCATGTCGTAGCGGCGGTCGTGACCGGGGCGGTCCGTTACAAACTGAATCAGGTTCCTGTGCGGCTTGTGGGGGGATTCGGGTTGGAGTTCGTCCAGTATGTCGCAGATGGTTTCGACGATGGTCAGGTTGGCGGGCTGGTTTTCGCCGCCGATGTTGTAGGTGGAACCGGGCGCGCCCTTTTTCAAGACGAGATGAATCGCTTCGCAATGGTCTTCCACGTGCAGCCAGTCGCGTATCTGTTGACCGTCGCCGTAGACGGGCAGGGGTTTGCCCTCGATGGCGTTCAGGATGATGACCGGGATGAGTTTTTCGGGGAACTGATAGGGTCCGTAGTTGTTGGAGCAATTGGTGATGGTATACGGCAGTTTATAGGTATGCCCATACGCGCGGACGAGATGGTCGCTCGACGCTTTCGAGGCGGCGTAAGGGGAATTTGGCGCGTAGGGCGTTTCTTCCGTCCAGGCGGGCTCGCCGGGAGCAAGCGACCCGAACACCTCGTCGGTGGAGACGTGATGAAAGCGGACACTTTCCAGGGGCAAGCCCTTTTCCTGAAGCCAGAATTTGCGCGCCGCCTCGAGCAGGGTGAACGTGCCCAGAACGTTGGTCTCGATGAACTGGCGCGGACCGAGGATGGAACGGTCTACGTGGGTTTCCGCGGCAAAGTGGACGATGGTATCCACCCGGCGTTCGCGCAGAAGTCCCTCCACGAATTCGGCATCGCAGATATTGCCTTGAACAAAGGAATAGCGCGGGTCGCCCGCAACGTCTTGAAGGTTATCCAGGTTTCCGGCGTAGGTCAGCGCATCGAGGTTGATGACGTTAACGTCCCGCTCGGCTCGCAGCAGGTAATGAATGAAATTCGAGCCGATAAACCCGGCTCCGCCCGTGACGAGAACATTTTTCATAAAATTTTCTATTTTCCTTCCATCAATCGAATAAGTCGGCTTGCGCCAGGGGTTTTGCTCCGGCATCCTTCTGCGAAAGGATCGGGGGAACGCCGCTTTCGAGGGGCCATTCGATCCCGATCTGCGGGTCGTTCCAGAGCAGGCTGCGGTCCCATTCGGGGGCGTAGTAATCGGTCACTTTGTAGGTGACCTCCGCCCGCTCACTCAGGACGTAGAAACCGTGCGCAAAGCCGGGGGGAATCCAGAACTGGAATTTGTTTTGAGCGGATAGGATTATACCAACCCACTGCCGGAAGGTTGGCGAACTGCGGCGGATATCCACTGCCACGTCGAAAATTTCGCCGGCAATGGCGCGCACCAGTTTTCCCTGCGGCTGGCGGATCTGGTAGTGCAGTCCGCGCAGGACGCCTTTTTGCGAGGCGGAGTGATTCTCCTGCACGAATTTCTGCGCGATGCCCGCCTCGACGAACCGGCTCTCGCGGTAGGTTTCAAGGAAAAACCCGCGCGGGTCTTCGATAATTTTGGGTTTTATGACCATGACTTCGGGAATTGGGGTGGAGACAAAGTCCATTTTGCGTTCGGGCTCCTCTTGCCGGTATCGAAAGGCGGTTGAATTATACCCAACGCGGAAACCCTGCACCGGTACGGCGCAGGGGGCAAATTACCTGACATGCTTTGCGTGCACGCCGTCTCACCTGCACCCACCGGCGAACGGCGGCGCAGGGAGCGTTTATGCTGCTCTCGGCATTCGGTCGAAGCCGGCATCCCAGATTTGGGAAGCCAAATGCGGTAAAATCCCTGCCGCAAGGTAAGAGTCCCTTACTTTTCACAATCCATACCATACATTACTCACGGAGAGAGCAAACCATGGTTACCACTCGTACGGACGTTTTTAAGATCGGAGAAAAATTCGTCACCCTGCTCGGCGACGAAGTCAAGGTGGGCGATATGGCTCCCGAATTCACCTCGGTTGTGGCAGGCTGGGCACAGGTCAACCCGCTGCAGGAATCGAAGGGAAAGGTGATCATCCTTTCGGCGGTGCCTTCGCTGGATACGGATGTCTGCGACCGTGAAACCCGCCGCTTCAATGAAGAAGCCGCCAAACTAAGCGACGATATCGTCATCTACACCGTCAGCACCGACTTCCCGATGGCACAGAAGCGCTGGTGCGGCGCGGCGGGCGTGGATAAGGTGAAGGTCGTTTCGGATGTGGTGGATGCCGAGTTCGGTTTGAAGTACGGCATCCTCATCAAGGAACGCCGCTACCTGCGCCGCTCGGTCTTTATCGTGGGGCGCGACGGCAGGCTGACCTACGTCAACTATCTGCCCGCGCTGGGCGAGGAGCCGAATTACGACGAGGTCATCGCCGATGCGAAGAAAGCCGTCGGGTAGGCGGCAGCCCGGAAAAACAGAACCAGGTCCGGGTTCGGAAAGAAGCGAAAAACCGCCTCCGAGACGGGGGCGGTTTTGTTATCCTGATGTTACAATCCGCCGCTATGGATGAAGCGAAAAAAGAATTCTGGAACGGCGTGCGCGCCGAAATTCCGCTCCTGGTGGGCGTCTTTCCCTTTGGCATGATCTATGGGGCGCTGGCGCTGGAGGCGGGGCTTTCCGTGCTGGCATCGCAAATGATGTCTTCGATTGTGTTTGCGGGATCGTCGCAGTTCATCACAGCGCAGCTGATCCACGACGCCGCGCCTGGTTTTGTCATCGTCCTGACGATTGCGGTGGTCAATTTGCGGCACATGCTGTACAGCGCGTCGCTTGCGCCGTATTTGAAAAATCTTTCGCCGAAGTGGAAGGTTCTGCTTTCGTATCTATTGACCGATGAAGCCTACGCGCCGAGCATCCTCAAATACGAAGCCGAAGGCGCGAAGCCGTTCAGTCATTGGTTCCTGCTGGGAGCGGGGTTCTCGCTGTGGTTTACCTGGCAGGTAAGCACGGCGCTGGGCGTTTTCCTCGGCGCGGAAATTCCCGACGACCTGCCGCTCGATTTTGCGCTGCCGATCACGTTCATTGCGATGGTCGTGCCGGTCTTGAAAAAAACGCCGATGATCGCCGCCGCGTTGAGCGCGGGCGTTACGGCGCTGGCTGCGTATCACCTGCCGTTCAAACTTGGGTTGATTCTTGCGGCGTTTGTGGGCATCGCGGTCGGCACGGTTCTGGAGGGGTTCCAGTCCAAAAAGAGGACGTCATGAACATCTGGCTGGTCATGCTCGCCGGCGGTCTTATCACGTTTGGGATTCGCTTCTCGCTGATCTATTTGCTCGCAGAGGGCAGGTTCGAGATGCCGGAAACGATGCGCCGCGCGCTGCATTACGTGCCGCCGGCGGTGCTTTCCGCCATCATCGTCCCCGAACTGCTCCTGCACGAAGGCAGCCTGAATCTGGCATTCACCAACACGCGGCTGATCGCCGGTGCGGCTGCCATCGCCGCCGCGTGGATTTCGAGAAATACGCTGGTCACCATTCTGGTGGGAATGGCGGCGCTGCTGCTCCTGCAATGGCTGTGAACTACAGGAAAACCAGGAAGACCTGATTGCCCCCGGATGCCTTTGCGCGCGCCACCGCCTGCCGCGCCTGCTGGAGGATGGGTTCCATTTCGGTGGCGGTGGTGATGCGGGCGATGGATGCAATTCCCGCGCTGACCTTCACGTTGAGCGGCGCCTCATTCGGGACCTCGATGCGGGTGCCCCGCACCCCGGCGATGATCCGCTCCGCGATTCTTTCCGCATCCGCGCCGATGACGCCCGGCAGCGCCAGCACGAACTCATCGCCCGTCCAACGTCCGATGCAATCGTAAGGACGGCTCTTCTCGCGGATGGCTTGCGCGACAACCTTCAGGACGTTATCGCCCATTTCATCGCCGAATTTGTCGTTGATGACTTTGAAATTATCAATATCCAGCGCAATGAGGCTCATCGGCATGGAGGCGCGGCGCGAGCGTTCCAACTCCCCTGCCGACTGGCGCATGAATGCGGCGCGGTTCAGGAAGCCGGTCAGTTTGTCGAAGACGGCGTGGTTCTCCAACTGGTCGCGGGCGCGCGCGAGACTCCTCGTCAACGAAAGGATGCGCTCCCCGATCGCCACGCGGTTGCGCAGATCCGAGGCACGGACGGGACGTTGAATCACGTCGTCCATGCCGCTGGGGACGAGTTCTTCATCCATATTTTTCGAGGTAATCAACAGGATGTAGAAAGGCTCCGTCGAACTCAAGGCGCGTACCCGCTGGATGAACTGCGTGCGGGCAAGGTCGGTCGCATCCCAATCCGCGATCAGGAAGCGCGCCTCGCCGGACTGGACGTACTGCCAGGCTTGCTCACTGGAGGTGATGTGGGTGAGAACATGCTTTTTTCCGCCCAGCGTCTGTTGAATGAATGCAAGTTCAAGGGGATCGTTTTCCAGCACCAAGATGTCCATGGAAGCACCTGTTGCGTCCATTATAGCAGGGGGTTTGGGCGCCGGCATCGTGATTTCGCCGCTGAACTGGATTTAACATGAATCGAACCACCCACGTTGACAATTCCCATTACCCATAGTAATATTTGCCCCGCTTTGACCACGCCGAGGTAGCTCAGTGGCAGAGCAGGGGACTCATAAGCCCTTGGTCGTGAGTTCAAATCTCACCCTCGG
>QMIW01000037.1 GCA_024434165.1 Chloroflexota bacterium
CTGCCCTCTCCCATCGGGAGAGGGGGAAGTCATCCCAGAAGATATAACCTTGTTTGGGGTGAGGGAAACCTCTTGAAACCAAGGCAGCAACTCGGGTTAATATCTATTTCGACCGGCTACTTAAAGATAAAAACCCGGTGAATCATCCCGTTCGTCTGTGTTGACCTGTGGTTAAATTCCCGCAATGAAACAACGTGCGATTCTGATTTTGTCGGTTTGCACTCTCTTTGCGGCTTGCCTGCCCCCGCCGGAACGCACCCCGCAGGCGGCTTCCGTCCCGCCAACCGGGACTCCCGCCCGTATCGTGCCGTCACCGAGGTACGACATTCCGGCGCAGAGCCAACTCACAGTCACGCCCGAAGCGACGGCAGCCGGACGAAGAACGCCCACGCCGGCTGTTGAGCCTGCGTTGACGGTCGAGCCTTCGTCCAGTCCGGTCACAGCGACATCCGAATCGAATGAGTGGATGAGTTTGCCCGTGCTTCCCAAGCCGGGGGAGAATGTCCGCGCGATTTACGAAAGGGGCTTGGAACTGGGCAACAACCCAAATGCGTTTTCGATCTTTGGCGATTGCCAGGCGCGCCCCGGCGAGTTCTTCGGCGTTTATGAAACGGACGAAGGACGTGTGGCAGACCTGCCGCCCAACCTGCGCGAGACGGTGGAACATTTCACCGGTTCATTCAACCGCGAAAGCGCCACCGCGCAGGACGGCACCACACCCGGCGCATTGTTGTGGGACCAATGGCATCGCGGAGAGTACGGCTGCGCCTTTGGCGAAACGCCCGTAGATTGTGAACTGCGGGTCCACCGGCCTGCGTTCGTCATCATCCAAATCGGCTCGCACTTCGAATCGCGCAACACGGAATACCTGCGCCGCATCATCAGCCAGCTGCTGGAAAGCGGCGTCGTGCCGATTCTCGCCACCAAAGCCGACAACCGCGAACTCGATCACCGCATCAACCGCGACATGGCGCTGCTCGCCGCGGAATATGACCTGCCGCTTTGGAATTTCTGGGCGGCGCTCTCCGACCTCCCCAACCGCGGGCTGTATACCCGCGACGACCGCCCGCTGCAGGGCGATATTTACCTGACCGGCGAAGCGCAGGAGATTCACCGCTTCACGGGCTTGCAGGCGCTGGACATCGTCTGGCGCGCGGCAGCGGGTGAATGAAACTCTGAAGTCAGCCAGTTCGCTGGCGTACTTCGGGAACAACCCCCTGATTCCGTGACGAAGAGCAAAAAAAGAAGACAACCGCACGGGCTGCCTTCCTTCCCCTTTTATCATTAGACTTTATCCAAAACAAAAAATCACCCACGAAGAACACACATTTTCACGAAAACGCGAAAGAAGTTCGTGTTTCTTCGTGAACCTCGTGGATAAACAAGTTAATTCGGATAAAATCTATTCATCCTTTTAAAGGCGGCGCGTCCTTGTCGTACACAAAGACCTGCACATCCAAACCGTCCGAGTTCAGCATATCAATGGCGGGCTGAAAGACCGCGTCCTTGATCTTCTGCATATCGCCCGCGGGGGCATACACCGAAAGCCGCGCCTCCTCATCCGACATCTTTGCAGCTTTCACCTCCGCGCCGGCGCATGCGGCTGTGACGAGTCCGGTCATTTTTTGGATGGCGTCGTCAATCGTCATAATCGGCTCCCTGTTGAGTTTCAAAAATTATACAACATCATCCCGCGTTTAACTTCGCCACCGTCACGCCTTCGCCACCTTCGGTGTGACCGCCCTCCTCGAACGATTTCACGTATGCGTGCCCCTTCAACGCATCGCGCACCGCCTGCCGCAGTTTGCCCGTTCCCTTGCCGTGAATGATTCGCACCCAGGGCAGCCCCGCGAGGTACGCCTGCTCCAGGTATCGTTCCATTTTGTCGAGCGCATCGTCGGACATGAGTCCGCGCAGGTCCACTTCCATGCCGGGGAATTTTTTCGAGTCCAAAGCCGAAGGTCGAACGTCGCCTGACTTTTGACTTTTGACCTTTGACTCGACCGCCTCACCTGTTGACTTCCGAATCAATTCCGACAACCTCGCCCGCACGCGGATCGTCCCAATCTGCACCTCCGCATCGGACTCCCCCAGGGCTGTCACCACACCCTCGGCATTCAGCGTGCCGACAGTGACTCGCTCACCGAGCGACCATTGACGATTGACCATTGACGATTGATTTTCGACCTTCGACCTTTGACGTTCAACGGGTTGTTCCACCTTCTCTTCCATTTCCATCATCTTTTCTTCGATGGCTTTGATGGCTTGCAAAGGCTGGCTGGCTTTCTTCAACTGCGCCTTCAACGACTCGATATTCTTCTTCAACACCGCCACTTCCAACTCGCCTTCGGCGCGGGCTTTGGCAAGCGTCTCACGGCGTTCATCCTCGATTTTTTCGAGTCGCTTTTCGAGTTCGCGGGTCTGCGCTTCGAGTTTGGCGCGGGCTTTTTCCAGTTTTTCGCGTTCGCGCGAGGTGCGGTTGCGTTCCTTGCGGATGTCGTCCAGCAGTTTATCGGCGCGCAGATCCAGCGGGTTGATCTCCGCCTTTGCCGCTTCAATGATGGATGGCGGAAGCCCCAGCCGCTGGGCGATTGCCAGGGCGTTGGAACGGCCCGGGAGACCGATGGTCAGCTTGAAGGTCGGGCGAAGCGTTTTGATGTCGAATTCCAAAGAGGCGTTGACCACACCTTCCGTCGAGTGGGCGAAGGTTTTCAGTTCGGGGTAGTGCGTGGCGACGAGCGTCATACAGCCTGCATCCAGCAAATGACCCAAAATCGCGCGCGCGATTGCCGCGCCTTCCTGCGGGTCGGTGCCTGCGCCGAGTTCGTCCAGAATGACAAGCGAGCGATGGTCAATCTGTTTGAGGATGCGGATGATGTTGGTGACGTGACCGCTGAACGTGGAGAGCGACTGTTCGATGGATTGCTCGTCGCCGATGTCGGCATAGACCGACTTGAAGAACGGCATTTCCGAGCCGCTTTGCGCGGGGATGTGCAAACCGGATTGAGCCATCAACACCAGCAAGCCGACGGTCTTCAACGAAACCGTTTTTCCGCCTGTGTTCGGTCCCGTGATGACGATGGCGCGCGTCCCTTCGCGGGGGTCCACGTCAATGGGAACGACGGCGGCGGGGTCGAGGAGGGGGTGGCGGGCTTGAAGAAGTTTCAAATCAAAGGTCGAAGGTCGAGGGTCGCCTGGCTTTTGACCTTTGACTTTCGACGGTTCTTTCAATAAAGGCTCACTCGCTTTTAAAGCCTCCGCATATTTCGCCTTCGCAAACGCCAGGTCCAGCGCGGCAAGGTTTTCCACGCCGTATTTCAACTCGCTCGCGTGAGCGCCCACCAGCGAGGAAACCTCGGCAAGGATGCGGCGTTCTTCGTCGCGCTCGGCGAGCTGCAGTTCGCGCAGTTCGTTGTTCGCCTCCACGATGGGCAAAGGTTCGACGAACAGCGTCGCACCGCTGGCGGACTGGTCGTGGACGATGGCTTTGATCCTTCCCTTGAATTCGGCGCGCAGGGGAATTACATACCGCCCGTCGCGCTGGGTGATGATCGCTTCCTGGAGCATCGAAACGGTTTTGGAATCAGTCACGTATTTTTGCAGGCGGCTCATCAAACGGTCATGGGCGATGCGCAAATTGCGGCGGATTTCGGCAAGTTTTGGTGAAGCGGAATCCAACACTTCGCCGCGTTCGGAGAGGACGCGGGTGATGGCGTCCACGATGCCGTGTGTTTCGGGGAGTCCCTGCGCGATCAGGGCAAGGCGCGGATATTCATTTTCCTTTTTCTCGAAGGTCTTTTTCAACTCGCGGCAGGAGATGAGCGTGGACTTGACGTCCAGCAATGCCTGCGGGTCGAGCACACCGCTGCGGGCGGCGAGGTCTGCCGCCGGGCGGATGTCGTGCGCCGCGCCGATGCTCACATCCTGGATCGAAAGCAGTTTGCGCGCCTCGGTCGTTTCGGCAAGGCGGGAGACGGCGAGGTCGTAGGAATCGGTTGGATCGAGCGAACGCGCCAGTTCCATCGAAGCGGAAAAGTCGCAATAACCTGCCAGCCGTTCGAGGATTTTCGGGTATTCGAGTACGTTGAGTGTCTTGCTGTCCATGATGAGGGATTATACTTTGGAGTTGGGGAGCCTGCTCCCCGAAGTACAGCGGCAAGCCGCTTGATTCCAAAGGAGGTACACCATGAGACTTAAAAATAAAGTTGCCATCATCACCGGCGGGACATCGGGCATTGGAAAAGCCACCGCGCTTCTTTTCGCGGACGAGGGAGCGAATCTCATCGTCACGGGCAGGCGCGTCGAGCTGGGGAAAGCCGTCGAAGCGGAATGCAGGCAGAGGGGAGTCCGATGCGTTTTTGTGGAGACGGATCACTCAAAGGTGGAAGACTGCCGGAGAGTCGTCGAAACCGCACTCAAGGAATTCGGTCAAATTGACATTCTATTCAACAACGCGGGCATCGTCACCAAAGGGACGGCGGAAACAACGAGCGAAGAGACCTGGCAAAGCACGATTGACATCAACGTCACGGCGGTGTGGCGCATGAGCAAACTGGTGCTGCCGCAGATGAAGAAGCAGGGCAGGGGTGTGATTGTCAACAACGGCTCGGACTGGTCGGTGGTGGCGGGCAGGGATGCCTTTCCGTATGTGATGAGCAAGGGCGCGGTGGGGATGATGACCAAGGCGATGGCGCTGGATTACGCGCGCGACGGAATCCGCGTCAATGCGGTCTGCCCCGGCGACACCTTTGTTGACCGCTGGACGGAGAAAGGATATTTCGAAGGCGACGAGAAGGTGGCGCTGGAACAGGCGATCAAGGAAGCGAGCGAGTACCTGCCGATGGGTCGCTTCGGCACGCCCGAAGAGATCGCAAAAGCGGTTTTGTTTCTGGCTTCGGATGATTCTTCCTTCGTGACGGGGCATCTGCTGCTGGTGGATGGCGGCAATACGGCGCAGTGACCGCGCCGTGCAGGATACGTTTTTAACGAGGAAACAGATGATCGTCGTTTCAGATATGATGGGAACACTCACCACCGGTTCGCCCTTCCTGGGGCTGGTGGATTGGATTCGGCACAACCAGAGCAGGCTGCGCGCCGGCTGGTACATGGCGTCCATTATGCCGTCGTATTTGCTGGCAAAGCGTGGAATCATTGACTGGCAGGCATGGGGACAGAAACTGATGATTGACAGCCTGGCGTACATCAGGAACGCCAACCCGGAAAATGTAAAACACGCCTCGGAGTGGGTGGTGGAACGGGATTTGTGGAAGAAACGCCGCGAGGATGTGGTGGCGCGGCTCGTCAAACATCGGGAAGACGGCGCAAAGGTGTACATTGCCAGCAGTGTGGTGGAGCCGTTCATCGAACCGTTTGCGCGGCGCATCGGCGCAGAGACCATCGGCACGCCCGTTGAAATTGTGAACGGGCGCGTGCGAATGGCGGGGGAACTCGCGGCGAACGAGAAAAAGATCGAGCAGGTGCTGAGCCGCCTCGGCGTGGATCGTGTGGATGTTGCCTATGGCGATACAATTTTGGATCTTCCCCTGCTGGAACATGCCGACCATCCTGTGGCGGTCTATCCCGATGCGAGGTTGAAGAAAACCGCTTTGGAACGCGGCTGGGAAATTGTCGGCGATACACCAGCTTATGGATGACGCGAATAGCCATATTGGGTGATGTTGGCGCGCAGATCTTTGCGATAAAGTCAGTCCAAAATACTGGAGCGCATCGTGAAAAAAACGAATTGGATCGTCATTTCAATCATCTTCGGCGTCAGTCTATTTTTGGGATACGCCATCTTTACCGCCCTCGTCAGCGCGCTTTTTCCCGCCGTCAACAATATTTCCAGGCCGCTTTTATGCGCGGGCGAATATCGCATCGAAACCACGCGCTCTTCGTATCGCCCCGGCGAGACCATCTGGTCGCACAACATCTACTGCGACGACAAGGACATCACGCTTCCATCCGTCGCGCTGACCGGGCTGATCGTCTCGCTGGTTTTCTTTGTTTTGCTGCTCATCGCTTTTCGTAATTTGCTGTCTTACCCAAAGGATTTCGGGGTCCTCGCGAACGACTTGAAACAAACTGGCAAAGCGCCGAAAGGGGCAAAAGGAAAAAGCCCGCTCGAGCGCATGACCGAGTTGAAGGAGATGCGCGACAAAAACCTGATCTCACAGGTGGAATACGAGCGCAAGAAAGACGAGATCATGGAGGAGTTGTAGTGCATAAATTCGACGAATTCATCCACAAGGAACTCGCGCCGCATCTTGCGCCCGGCGAGCGGATCGAGCAAACGGGCTTCCTCTACACCAAATCCCTGAAACAGGTCGTTGTCAGCGGCGGCTTGAGCCTGATGGGCGGCGGGTACTTCTTCGCCGCGCTCACCCGCAGGCGGATGTTCGTCATCGCCACCGAGATGGGCTTCGCCTCCCTGAAGATGATGAACAAGGAACTGGGCGAGATTCCATACGCGGACATCAAATCCATCAAGCCGGGCGGATTCCTCAACCAGAAGATGTTCACCATCGAACTCAAGGACGGCAGGACGCTCGTCTTCCGCCTGAACACGCTGGCGGTGCATTATGCTTCGGGGCAGAAACAGTTTATCGAGACGTTGGTTCGATTTCAGCAGGGGGCTGGGTGATCTGTACGGCGGGGTTTATCCCGCCACCGAATTCAACGCCCGCACGAAGGCTTCCGCCATCTTTTGAATATTGATCTCTTCCGAGACGATCCGAAACGACTCTTTCCCCATCCTTCGCAGGCGCGCCATATCGGACAGCGCGTTCTTCATGGCGGAAACCAGCGCGCCGTAATCGTCCGGCTCGATCTGCCAGCCGTTCGATTCCCGAACCAGGTCATCCTGCGTGCCATCCCCTTTGGCGACGATGACGGGCAAGCCGTAACTCATGGCTTCCTGCACAGCCAGCCCGCCGGTGCCGGGGAGGACGAACAGATCCGCCTGCTGGAAGTACGGCTTTAAATCTGCGCCGTGCTTTGCGCCGATAAACTCCGCCGAGGGATAAACGTTCCCTGCCAGTGACTCCAGCGCGGCGCGTTCGGGTCCATCGCCGACGATCAGCAATCGCGGATTTGTCCCCAGCTCGGCGCAGGCACGCAGGAGGAGATCCACCCGCTTTCGCGCCTGCAATCGTCCAACAAATAAGATCGTTGGTCGAAGATCGAAAGTCAAAGGGCGGTTGGGCATTGGGAAGTTTGGTGTGGAAGAAACTGAGTTGTGCGCCACGAAAATCTTTTCGCGCGGAAAGCCAAGCGCCGCATATTCCTCCGCTCCGCGCTGGCTGTATGCCAGCAGCGCGTCGAACCGGCTCAGGAATTGGATTCGCCTCATTTGGCGGAACCCGGACCAGGGTCCAGAAAGAGGCGGCGAACCCAAGCCCCAGCCGATGACTTTGCGCCCGCGGGCGTGCATCCATTTGATTCCCGCCGAAGTCGAAAGGTAGCGCGGGTTCGCTTCCACGATCAAAGCGTCGGGATTCCAATCGGTAAGCCAGTCCACGAAGCCGCGTTGATGGCAAAGATAAAAACGCCCGTTGAAGAGGTGGAGGTTGCCGGCTTCGACGCGCTTTGCAATTTGCGTCTGCCCGTCCACGATCATTTCTTCGGGGCGGGCATATCCGGCAAAGAGGCTCAGCCCGCCTTCGCAATGCGTTGCGAGCAAATCGAAGAACGGAACGCGATACCCCGGCAGGACACGCTGCTGCAAACCCAATCTGCCTTTGAATTTCATTGCGCCTCACAACGAGCAAAGATGACGGCGTAATCGTCGCGGTATTCCTCGCACCACACGGCGGAGGAGGAGACCGCGCGAATCAGGTTTGGCTGCGCCGCGCGCGAAAGCAGCAGCAGGTTGATGCCTTCGCGGTCGAACATCTCCTGCCAGCTTTCGCCGCCGCTGACGCGCACATATTCCCGCCATTGTTCCTGCGGAAAACTGTACATGCGCGTGTCCATCCAGGTGGGGCGCGAAGGCAGGGCGAACAGGAGGTACGAGCCAAAAGCGTAATCGTTCCACAGCGGACCCGGTAGATCTTCGCGCGTTTTCAGGAATTCCACCGCGTCCACCGGGGTGGTGGTCAGTTCGTAGATTTCGGGCGCGTCCCGCCACCATGGGTCGCGGATGCCGGGAAGGAAGATCAGCGGCAGGAGGAACAACGCGGAAGCAAGCGTCGTGTTGATGCGCGGGTTGATTTTTTCGACGGGCTTGTCCACGAAGGCGTTTGTCCATTCGCCGGCCAGTCTGGCGGTGAAGACGGCAAGCAGGAACATGAACCAGATCACATAGCGGATGCCCGAAAACGCCAGCCAGCCGAAGCCCAGGAAGAGAATCCATTCGAGCAGGGTGAGTCTCTGCCTTGAAAACGCCGCAAGGATTGGGAAGGCAAGCACCCATGCGAAGAAGATGTTCATCTGCCAGCCTTCGTTCGCCGGAGGACGCCATTCCACGCTGAAGAGATAATCGGAGGGGTTGCTGAGGATGAAGACCAGATATTGCCACACACCAAATCCACGCGGGTTGAGCAGGCTGGCAATGAACATGGCAATCAGCGTAATGAGCATGGATTGGTGCTTTTTTGAGCCCCAAAAGGCGCGAACGATACTTTTTGGATCGTTCACAGACAATTCCTTCATCCACTCATTCGAGCCGAACATCAACGCCGCGCCCGCCAGCAGAAATGGCAAAACAAATGAGCCGTGCAGGTTTGCCCAAAGGAATGTGGAAAGAGGAAAGAGGAAAAGAAGACAACTGTTTCCTTTCTGCCATTCGTATATTACGAACAGACAGAGCAGGAACAACGGATATGCAAACAACTGCGGGCGCATCATCCAGTTGTTGGCGGTGGATAAACCCAACAGCGCCAGGAGAATGGTCGCCGTCCGCGCGCCAACCCAGGAGCGCATCAGCCGCCAGGTCAAACCATAGGCGGTGCCGAGCAAACTGGCGCGCAGGAGAAAGGTGAGCGGCGCACCGCCTGTTCGATAAACAAGATAAAAAACGATTCCCGACAGCCACTGCTGGTAAAAGATCGGCTCCCCCGCGCGGCTGTGACTCATCGTATCCACCAGCGGCACAGAGCCTTGTTCCAGAATATCCCTGCCTAAACGGAGATACCACCAATAATCCTGGGCAGGCACAGAGATCATAAAGGAAACCCCAAGCAGCGGCAAAAGTGCAATGCTCAACCAGAGTAAATCATACGAACGGGAATGGCTTTTCATCCGCGATCCGTTTATCCGCTTCCAAATCCGCTACCCAATATGCGGCGCGGAATAGGCGGGCGATTTATGCACATGCACCACCTTCCAGCTGCCGTCCAGTTTCACCATCACGCGGCTTTCGTTGTGCGCGGCAACCGTCACGCCCGAAGCCAGCGCCGTGCTGATGAGCAGGGTGTAACTGGCAATCGCCGTGTCGCCATAGCGTTGGATGTGCAAATTCGCCAGATCGAAGCGCGTCCTCCCTTTTTCCTCTGCGCCAAAAACGGAACCGCGCTCGGCATTGGATGTCATCATAAACTCGTGGAACGGCAGCCCGTCCAACCGGTGCGGCGTGACCCACCACTCGTACAGCGTCAGATCCTCCGCCGTCGTTTCATGATATGAGGCAATATCGTTTGTCATAATGCCTTGCAAATGCTTCAATAAAAATTCGTGAACTTCCTTGTCCATAACCAATCCTCCAATTACTCAATTACCAATTACTCAATCACTCCAGCAAAACTTTGAGATATGACTCGACCATTCCATCCAGACCAAACTCCGCTTCCGCCCGTCTCCTTGCGGACCTCCGAACCTGTTCCTGTTTCTCCAGCATTTCCCACGCGGACGATGCCAGCGCGTCCACGTCCGGCATTTCCAATTTCCAGGGATTCGCCCCGTACGGCACAATGCACCCGGCATCCCCGCCGACCAGTTCCCTGAGCGAACCCGTATCGAAGCCGATCACGGGCAGTCCGCACGCCAGCGATTCGATGACCGAGTTTGGACAGGGCGGATTGACTTCGGCGCAGTACATCAGGTGAGAAGAACGCGCCAGTTTGGGAATCTCCCCGCGCGGGACGGTGCCGAGAAATCTAACGGAGAGATTCACCACAGAGTTCACAGAGAGCACGGAGGTTAATTTTCTTTGAGTCCCTTCATCCACCATGCCTGCCACGACAACTTCCATCGGGTGTTTCGCGGACATTTTCTCCGCCACCGCAACCGCGTGGAACAAGCCCGAATTCAATCCGCGTGCGAGACTGCCTTCGAGCAGCAACATGCGGATTTTGTCCGCCGGGCGTTCGCCTTCGCCTTTGGGGGTGTACGTCTGCAAATCCACGCCATTGTGAATGACCGTCGCAGGCGCTTCTGCGGCGCCGTACCAATCCTCCCACCATTTGCGGATGAATTCGCTCTGGTAGATGACCCGGTCGGCGAAGCGGTTGCGGATGAGCGAGAGCATGAAGTTGCCATAGACCGCGCGAAGGGTGTACTTCACGCCCGACCACTTCACGCGATGCACCCAGTTGATTCCATCCAGCCTTTGGACGACGCGAATGCCCCGCCGGCGGGCCCGCTTCAAGTCCGGCAGGAAGCGCGTGCCTGCAATGACAAGCACCGCATCGGACTTTTCATCCAGATCGTGAGTCACGTCAATGCCGCGGGCTTTCAATCCCTGCTCGAACTTCAAACGAAAGGATGCCATGCCGCCCGTCCCCTCCACACGCGGCGTGACGCAAATCTTTGCCATTCGCCCATTATACAATCTCCCTCTTTCCTCTTTCCGCCTTCATCCTTCCTCCCTCAAATTATGGTATCCTTGATTCAACTTCATTCGGGAGAATTCATTCATGTATATTGCCATCGAGGGCGTGATCGGCGTGGGCAAAACCACGCTCGCCCGCCTGCTGCAGCCGGTTTTCGAAGCGGAAGTGTTGTTGGAAGTGTTCGAAGAGAACCCCTTCCTCTCCGATTTTTACAGCGACCGCGCGCGCTACGCTTTCCAGACGCAGATCTTCTTTTTGCTCAGCCGCTACCACCAACAGAACAACAATGTGCCGAAGGTTCTGGCGGAGGGTAAAAACCTGATCGCCGATTACACCTTTGCGAAAGACGCGCTCTTCGCGGGCATCAACCTCAAAGGCGACGAACTCGACATGTACCACAAGGTGCACGAAGCGCTCGGCGAAAAGATTCCAAAACCCGATCTGCTGGTGTACCTGCAAGCCAGCACCGACACGCTCATGCAGCGCATCGCCTTCCGCGATAGACCCTACGAACGCCAGATGGAGCGAAGTTACATTGACGAACTGAACACGGCATACGAAAGTTTTTTTTCGAAGCCGTTCAACCATACGCCCATTTTGAAAATTGACACCAACGACTTGAACATCATCCAGAACGCGGAGCACATCAAGTTGATCGAAAACCGCATCCGCGAGACGCTGGGGCTGACGCCGTTTCAGCCGGCATTGCCCCTGAGTTAGGCAGGTTCCCATGCGAGTGACAAGAGATTCCCTGCTGAGGATCGCAAAGGAAACCGTCCAGGAGCGGGCGTATAACGACCCCGACATCATCGCCGCCTACCTGACCGGTTCCCTGCTTACGCCGAATCCCATGCTCGGCGGCACGGCAGATATTGATATTGTCTTTGTCCACAAAACCCAGCCGGTCAAACTGCGCGAATTCGTCAAACTTACACCCGACTTCCACATTGACATCAGCCGCCGCGCCCGGGACGAGTTCAAATCTCCGCGCGAACTGCGCGGCGACCCCTGGCTCGGTTATGAAATGTACGATCCCATCCTGCTGTACGAACGCGAGAAGTTCTTCGATTTCGTGCAAGCCAGCCTGCGCGCCGGGTTTGAATTCGAACAGCCGCCGCTCATGCTGCAGCGCTGCCGCACACTTCTCGCACACGGGCGCGGCATCTGGATGGACATCTCCGAGCTGGAAACGCCCGCCGGGGCAAAAGAAGTGAAAAAATATTTGAAGTCCCTCTTCCACGCGGTCAACGCCGTGGCAGAGTTGAGCGGACCGCCCATTCAGGAGCGCAGGCTTTTGCTGGAGTTTCCCGCCCGCGCCGAAGCCGCCCAAAAGCCGGAGATGATCGCCGCGGTGTTCGGCCTCATTGGCGCGAACCGCGTGAACCCCGATACGGTCAAAGGCTGGCTGGCGGATTGGAAGTCCGCGTTTCAATTTGCCTGCGAAAAGCCGGAGGTGGATGGACGTATCCACGCCACGCGCCTGAACTACTACGAGAAAGCCGTCAAAGCCATGCTGGAAGGAGAAACGCCTCTTGCCGCGCTCTGGCCGCTTCTGCAGACCTGGACCTTATCCGCCGAGGTGGTGGGAGGCGACCATCTCACGTTCTGGCAAAACGCCTGCGCGGAACTGGGTTTGTTGGGAGATGGATTCAAGGAGCGGGTGGAGGGTCTCGACCGTTTCCTCGACGAGATTGAGATTATCTTCGAGGAGATCGCCGCCGCCAACGGACTGGACGCCGAGCCTTCGACGGGGCTGTAAATGCGGGTATAATCAGCGCCGATGTTTCGAGGAAATCCCCTGTTACACCCGTTTGAAAAGTCCCGACCGGACTCCTTCTTTGTTTTCAATTTTCATTCTCGAAAAGCCTGACAAATTTTTGTCAGGCTTTTTTTATCAGATGGGAGCGGCCCCGCAATGGGCAGTCAAGGTACCGGGTTTTTGCCGAGCGGGTTGCTCTACGATTTATATGGAGAGAGCGTATGAACGACTTTACCGATGTAAAACTCGAAATCTTCATCCCGCAGGGATACGTGGATCAGGTCCGCGAGGCGCTGGCAAAGGTTGGCGTGGGCGTGATCGGCAAGTACGACCACTGTTTCGCCGTTTCCGAGGTGCAGGGTTCGTTCCGCCCGCTGGAGGGAGCCAGTCCCTTCGACGGGAAAGTAGGTGAGATCACCTACAGTGTGGAATACAAACTCGAAGTGAATTGCAGGCGCGGGTTGGTGGAAGAGGCGGTTGCCGCAGTGCGGCGTTCACATCCCTACGAAGAGCCGCTCATCAACGTCATTCCGCTGGCGAATCATTTATTCGATATGAGGAAAAAATGAAATCGCAAAACATCGGATACATCCTGCAAGCCCTGCTCGCGGCGGTCTTCTTTGGGGCAAGCGCGCCGGTCTCGAAGTTGCTGCTTGGGGATATTGCGCCGGTTTTCCTGGCTTCTTTTCTTTATCTCGGCAGCGGCACGGGCATCGCGTTGACGCGGTTGACTCAACGAAAGGGAACCGAGGCGGGTATTCAGCGGGCGGACGTGAAATGGCTGGCAGGCGCGATCCTCTCCGGCGGCATCCTCGCGCCGATCCTGCTGATGGTGAGTCTGCAACATACGCCTGCTTCCACGGCGTCGCTTCTGCTGAACTTCGAGGGTGTGGGCACGACGGTCATTGCGCTGTTCTTCTTCCGCGAATCCATCAGCCGCCGCGCATGGACCGCCATCCTGCTCATCACGCTGGCAAGCATTTTTCTCTCGACCGATTTCTCCAGCGGGTTTGGGGTTTCGCCCGGCGCGCTGGGCATCCTGCTTGCCTGCGTGCTCTGGGGCGCGGACAACAACTTCACGCGCAATATCTCCGGCAAGGACCCGCTCGTCATCGTGGCGTGGAAGGGACTGGCAGCGGGGTCGTTCTCCTTCCTGCTGGCGTGGGCGCTCGGCAGCCCGTTCCCTTCGGCAACAGCCATTCTCAGCACGATGGCGCTGGGATTTCTCAGTTACGGCTTGAGCACCCTGCTGTTCATCCGCTCGATGCGCGGATTGGGCGCGGCGCGCACCAGCGCGTTATATGGCACGGCTCCGCTGGCGGGGGTCCTGCTTTCGATTGTCATCTTCGGCGAAATCCCCTCTGTCCTTTTCGCTGCCGCCGCCCTCCTGATGATCGGCGGGGCGCTGCTACTGGTCAATGAGAGCCACTCGCACACACACATCCACACCGCCATCATCCACGAGCACAGCCACAGTCACCGCGATCCCATGCACGAGCACGACGAGGCGAAAGGCATCCATTCACACGTGCATGAGCATCCCGTCGAGGAGCACGAGCACGACCACATGCCGGATATCCACCACCGGCATGGGCATGAAAAAGAAAGACGAAAAAATCATCACTGAACAAAAACCACCAAACCAGGAGACCAACCAATGCCAACTCAATCCTCATCCCCCTACCTGCCATTCGGCGAGAACAAACATGCCGCATGGTACGGCAAGGACATCATTTCCGTCAAACAATTCGAGCGCGCCGATTTGGAGTACATCTTCGGCGTGGCGCACGAGATGCGCGGAATGGTCGAGCGCGTAGGGACCTTCGACCTGCTGAAAGGGAAAATTCTCGCCAACCTGTTCTATGAACCGTCCACGAGAACATCGTCCTCGTTTACGGCGGCAATGGAACGGCTCGGCGGCTCGGTCATCCCGATCAACGAGGTGAAGTACTCTTCGGTATCGAAGGGCGAAAGCCTGCCGGATACCGTCCGCACGCTGGAATGTTACGCCGATGTGATCGTCCTGCGTCACCCCGAAACAGGCTCGGCGGCGATTGCGGCAAAGGCGGCGCGCAAACCAGTCATCAACGCGGGCGACGGCGTGGGCGAACATCCCACTCAGGCGCTGCTCGATACTTTCACCGTCATGGAGGAATTGGGGCGCCTCGATAACCTGACCGTGACCATGCTGGGCGATTTGAAGTATGGGCGTACCGTCCACTCGCTGGCGCGCCTGCTCTCGAAGTTCAGCAATATCAAACTGAATTATGTTTCGCCCGATATTTTGAGAATGCCAAAGGAAGTGATGGCGGAGGTCGCCGAAAGGAATATCCCGCAGGCGGAATACACGTCGCTGGAAAAAGTGCTCCCCGAAACGGACGTGTTATATGTGACGCGCGTCCAGAAGGAGCGCTTCGAAGATCCCGCCGATTACGAAAAAGTGAAGGGCGCGTATGTGATTGACCCCGATGTGATGAAAGCCGCGAAGAAGGAAATGGCGGTCCTGCATCCGCTTCCGCGCGTGACCGAAATCAGCGTTGACTTCGACGACGACCCCCGCGCCGCATATTTCCGCCAGATGGAATACGGTTTGTATGTGAGGATGGCGCTGCTGGCGATGGTTTTAGGCAAAGCGTAGTGTCAGGTTCCAGGTTTCAGGTGTCAGGTAACATGGAATCTAGCACTTGACACCTGACACCTGAAACTTCTTAATCCTCCGCTGCCCGCGCCACTTCCTCCGGTTCGAAGACGACCTCCTCCTTGCCGGTCAGTTTTGCGTCTATTTTCGAGGCGATGAGGCGCAGGTGACCGTTATGGGCGACATAATCCAAATCGTCGGCGGGGACGGCAAGCACGGGGCAGAGCGTGAAGTTTTCGATCCAGCCTTCATAGAGGTTGTTCAGGTTTTGCAGGTAGTCGGGGGAAATCTGACGTTCGTAATCCCGTCCGCGCTGGTTGATGCGCCGCATGAGTGTATCCACCGAGGCGCGCAGGTAGATGACGAGATCGGGCGGGGGCAGGAACTGCACGGCGGTTTCATAGAGTTCCCGGTAGGTTTGGAAATCGCGGTCGGTCATGTTCCCCTGCCTGTAAAGGTTATAGGCGAAGATCTCCGCATCTTCATAGACGCTGCGGTCCTGGATCACGGAATTGGGATGCTGGGCAAGGTTGAAGTGCGAGCGCAGACGGTGTGTGAGAAAGAATACCTGTGAGTGAAACGCCCAGGCGGTCATGTTCTTGTAGAAATCGGCAAGGTAGGGGTTTTCTGTAACCGGTTCGTAAAACGGATCCCACCCCATCTCTTCGCACAACATTTTGACAAGCGTGGACTTGCCCACTCCGATATTTCCGGCAACGGCAACAAATCGTTTCATGGTCTTCTCTCCGAGGTATTCTGTTTTGTGTCCTGCCGCAGGGATTTCCTCTTATCGGTGGCGGCAGTTCGGGCTGCATGAAGGTTGATCGCCCCTATCTTACCACCTCAATAAAAGGCGGCGTGGAGTTTTAAGGATGGGCAATAAAAAAGGCGGGCATTGCGCCCGCCCGATGGTCATTGGGTCTTTGCCAGTTCGGCGTCTATGATCTGGATGAAGTATTCGATGGGGTATGCCCCGCCAAGCCGGTGACCGTTGATGAAGAAGGTCGGTGTGCCGCCCACTGCCGGTTCGCCGGTGGAGTCGTAGGGCAGGGATGCGGCGTACTCCATGTCCTTCTGAATGAACTCCAGGTATTTGTGGCTGGTCATGCACTCTTCGAATGTTTCCACGTTCAAACCGAGGCTCGCGGCGAGTTCGTTGTAGAAACTCTGCTCGAGCACCGCGCCGGACTGGTTGTTCATGCTCTCCTGATTGTCGAACAACAGGTCGTGATACTCCCAGTAGGCGTCCTGGTCTCCGGCGCAGAGCGCGGCTTCGGCGCCAGGCATGGCATTCTGGTGGAAGGATAACGGAAAGTTGCGATAGACGAAGCGGATTTTATCGGGATAAGCCGCCATGAGCGCATCATACACCTGGACATGCCAGCGATAGCAATATGGACACTGGTAGTCGCTGAATTCGACGATGGTGATGGGCGCATCCGCCGGACCGATGCTGGGGAAACCTTCGGTTTCGATGTCGTAGATGACGGGCTGGGGAGTGGCGGTGGGGCGCGGCGTGACTTCGATATAAACCGGTCCCTGGCTGGCGGCGACGCCCGCAGCGGGAGTTCTTCCCCATGCAACATAACCGACCAGCAAGCCAACCGCAAAGGCAAGCACCACCAGCACGGAATAGAAATGACTGCGTTTGAAGGTGATGAATTCCTCCGCATCCTGCACGACGGGGAGTTCCTCTTCTACAACCGCTTCTTCAACAACGGGGGGGGATTTTCTTGTTTTTGTGGGCATGGTTTTGAAATTATAGTCCTCCCGGCTTCGTTCAGATAGTGATACTTAAGTTCCTTTCATTTTGCATCGTTTGCGAAAGTACCGCGTATATCGGCATGGAGGTTTTTCTCATGACTGCTCAAAAAGGACAAATCCCCTGGTACTTGTGGCCCTTTGCCGCGCTCTGGAAACTGCTGGCGGTCATCGTGGAGATGACGGGGCGCTTCGTGGCGATGGTGCTGGGCATCGTGCTGATCGTCGCCGGCGTGATCGTCAGTTTGACGATTATCGGCGCGATCGTCGGTGTGCCGCTTGCCATCATCGGTTTGCTGCTCTTCCTGCGCGGAATGTTCTAAAAACGCAGCGCCGCTTGGACCGGCGCTGCGTTAAGGCGCATCCGCTTTCGGTTGCTGACTCTTTTTGGGGAACAGGGGCAGGCTGCGGGTCGGGAAGGAGGCGAGATATCTTCGGACGGCGGGAATTCTCACCGCGAGGAAAATCAAAAGGATGAGTCCGTAAATCAACGGGCGGACGATGTCGCCGGAGAGGGAGAAGAAATCCCCTTTTTTGCTCCAGGCATAATGGAGGACCGCCAGCGGGGCGATGAGGTAGACCGTCTTGTGCAGGCGCTTCCAGTTTTTGCCGAGGCGGACTTTCCAAACGTCGAACGAGGTGACGGCGAGCGGAATCAGCATGAGGAAGGTGAGCGTGCCGACGATGATGTATGGTTTCTCGAAGACCGTGCGGAAGATCAGACTCCAGGCGAGACCGTAATCCAAATCCACAAAGATGATGACGTGGACGGCGGCGTACATGAAGGCGTACAACCCCAGCGTGCGGCGGCGTTTGAGAGGCTCCGCCCATTTGAAGAGGGTGTTGAGCGGCGTGCAAAGCAGGGACAGCATCAACAGCGTGATGGCGTGCCGCCCGGTGCGCTGTTCGAGTTCCTGGATCGGGTTGATGGAAAAGGAGCCCGTGAGCATTTCAACGGCGATCCATGCCAGCGCCGACCAGGCGTACAGGTGAACGGCAATTTGAAGGGGGGTGTAGCGGGAGAATATCTTCATCAATAGTTCAGGTTCAAATCCATACCTTCGTACAGATGCGCGACCTGTTCACCGTAGCCGTTGAACATCAGCGTTTCGCGGCGGGTGAATTCGCCGATGCGCCGCTCGGATGCCTGCGACCAGCGCGGGTGATCCACGTTGGGATTGACGTTGGCGTAAAAACCGTATTCATTGGGCGCAACGGTGTTCCACAACGTGTTGGGACGCTGGTCGGTCAGTTCGATCTTGACGATGGACTTGATGGATTTGAAGCCATACTTCCACGGGACGACAAGACGGAGCGGCGCGCCGTTCTGCGGCAGGATGGTCTCGCCGTAGATGCCGGTGGCGATCAGGGTCAGGTCGTTCATGGCTTCGTCGAGGCGCAGACCTTCCTGGTAGGGCCAGGGATAGAACGGGCTGCCCTGTCCCTTCATTTCTTCGGGACGGTAGACCGTTTCAAAACGCACGTACTTTGCATCGGACGTCGGTTCGACCATGTTGAGCAGGCTCGCCAGCGGGAAGCCGTTCCACGGGATGACCATGCTCCACGCCTCGACACAACGCAGGCGGTAGATGCGTTCCTCCTGCGGGAAGAGTTTCAAAATGTCTTCGATTCCGAAGGTCCTGGGTTTGTTGACCATGCCGTAGACTTCCACCGTCCATGGGGAGGTGGTGAAGTTTTTGGAGAGGGGCGCAACCGCTTCCTTGTTGGTGCTGAATTCGTAGTAGTTGTTGTAGTTGGTGATCTCTTCGAAGGTGTTGGCGGGGTCGCCCAACTCGTCCGTGAATGCGGGGCGGTTCACATCGGGCACGGAGGGATCGTCTGCGGGAGTATCCGTCATGCCGGGCGCGTCCTCCGGCGAGGACAGACAGGCGGCAAGCGCGGCGCTTCCGGCGATCACACCGGCGGCTTTGATGAAATCGCGCCGTGAGAGATACACGTCCTTCGGCGTGATCTCGGAGGAACGAACGGGAACAGATTGATACGGGTGGGTCATCGGGTCTCTCCTCGTCATGGCTTCGGGTAAGGCTCTGCCAGCAGCAATTGAATGGCAGCTTCGGTTTCCTTGTACCTGCCTTCGCCGATATGAATATAACGGATGTGTCCTTCTTTATCAATGAGGTACAACGTGGGCCAGTAACGGTTTTTGTAGGCGCGCCAGGTTGCGCCGTCGTTATCCTGCGCCACAGGGTATTCGATGCCGTATTCCAGCACCTTCGCTTTGAGGCTGCCCAGGTCTTCTTCGTAACTGAACTCCGGGTAATGGTTGCCGATGATGACCAGACCCCGGTCGCGGTATTCCTCGTCCCATTCCTTCAACGAAGGAATCACATTCTGGCAGTTAATTCAGCCAAACGTCCACATGTCAATGGCGACCACCTTGCCGCGCAAATCGGCGAGGCGGAGGGGCGCATCCACATTCAGCCAGGTATCGTTGGCGAGTTCGGGGGCGGGTCCGAGGTCCGGCAGGGAGGCGGAGAATGCGGGCATGACAGGCTGTGAGGATGAAGCGTCCGCGGGGGCGGCGCAGGCGGTCAGGAAAAAAATCAGTCCGATAAGAATGCGCTTCATCGTCACCTCAAAGATGAGGCGATTGTACGGAAACTTCCTTACGAAAGGATTACGCAAGTCTGAGAGTTTTATGAGGGGATGAAAACGGAATCCGCAGGTTCCACTTGCGAAGATCCAGAAGTAGAACTTCTGGACTCCATATTTACGGGATGTAAAACGTGAAGCGGCTGCCGCGTCCCGCTTCGCTCTCGACCCGGAGACTGCCCCCGTGCGCCTGAACGATGCCGCGCGAAATGGCGAGACCCAGCCCGGCTCCGCCGGTGGCGCGGCTGCGGGATTTTTCCCCGCGATAGAAGCCATCGAAGATGTGCGGAAGGTCTTCAGCGCGGATGCCTTCGCCCGTGTCGGAGACGGTCACTTCGACGCCGGAGTTGGTGCGCCGCGCCTCGACCCTGACCTCCCCTTGAGCGGGTGTGTGCCGAATGGCGTTGTTGATGAGGTTGTTGAGCACACGCCCGATGCGGCGGGTATCCATGTGGACGGGGTCAACGTCCGCATCCACACTGCCCGCCAGTTTCACGTTCTGGCGCGAGGCGAGTTCCGCAAAGGATTCGAGCGTATCGGAGATGAGGTCGGCAAGCGATGAGTTTGCGCGTTCCAGTTGAAAGCCGCCCGCGTTCAACTGCGCCATTTGGAAGAGGTCGTCAATCAGCGCGGAAAGCGAGCGCACATCGCGCTGGGCGGTGCTCAGGTAACGCTTGATGGTGGCGGGGTCGTCCACCATGCCGTCTTCGAGCGCTTCGAGGATGGCGCGGATGGAGGCGAGCGGAGTTTGCAGGTCGTGCCCGACCCAGGCGATGAGATTCGCGCGCATTTTTTCGAGTTCGCGCTGTCTGGCGTCGGCGGTTTCGAGCTGCTCCGCCATCAAGTTGAAGGTCTGCGCAAGCGCGGCGACCTCATCGCGCCCGTGCACAGGAACGCGCGTTTTCAAATCGCCCTGCGCCAGTCTTTCCGCCGCGCCCTTCAACTGGTTGACGCGGTCGGTGATGGTGGACGAGAGGAAATATCCCAGCGCCATCGCCATGCCGCCTGCGAACACAAGCAGGACGATCGCCAGAAGCAGGTCGTGCTGGCTGGCGAACATCATCTGCGCCGAGAACCAGACGTTGAAAAAGGTCAGCAGGCTGGACAGGGCGTAACCGCCCAAAAGAGACCAGCGCAGCGCCGGCGAGAGGGACATCCAGCCGAGGCGGTAGGCAAGGTAGCCCGCCAGCGCCGAGACCAATGCCGTGACGCCGAGGAAGAGCGCCATCAAGCCCAGTTCGTACATCGGCGGCGCCATCATCATGGCGAAGATGGCAAGCGAGACGATGAAGATGAGCAGGATGCCTGCGATAAAACGAAGAATGGCGGATGATTTCATGGCTCGAATTTGTATCCCACGCCCCATACGGTCAAAAGGCGGACCGGCGATGACGGGTCCCTTTCGATCTTCTCGCGCAGGCGGCGGACGTGCACCGTCACCGTGCCGGGGTCAATGTATTCCGCGCCGCCCCACACACGCTCGAGCAATTGCTCGCGGGTGAAGACCTGTCTGGGGTGCCGCGCCAGCAGGTAGAGCAGGTCGAATTCCTTTGCGGTCAACTCGATCTGCGATTCGCGCACCGTCACCGCGCGCGAAACCGGGCTGATGTGAATATCTCCAAGCGACAAGTCGCGCTCAGACTCTGCCCCGGTTTGTTCCCGCCCGGTGCGCCTGAGCACCGCCCGAACACGGCTGACCAACTCCTGCGGGCTGAACGGCTTGACCACGTAATCGTCCGCACCCATCTCCAGCCCGGCGATGCGGTCAATTTCCTCGCGCCGCGCCGTAACCATGATGATGGGCACGTTCGAGCGGTCTCTCAGCCAGCGCGTCAGGGATAGACCGTCAATTTCAGGCAGCATCAAATCCAGGATGACGAAGTCGGGCATCTGCTTTTCCAG
This sequence comes from Chloroflexota bacterium, assembly GCA_024434165.1. Lineage (GTDB taxonomy): Bacteria > Chloroflexota > Anaerolineae > Anaerolineales > Villigracilaceae > Villigracilis. The sequence continues at coordinate 21,443 of QMIW01000037.1, forward strand.
AATTGCCATCGCTTGTTTGCCGTCCGCGGCGGCTTGCACCTGAAACCCGGCGCGTTTTAAATAGAGGCAGACCACCTCCGCCAGGCTGGGCTCGTCCTCCACTACAAGGATGCGCGCATCGTTCATGCGGAAAATCATACTTGATTCCCGGTGGAAAGTCATTAACAAAAAATTACGCCTTCAGGAAGAGTTCAGGGTTTCGTAAGCAATGTACAGGCGTTTCGTAAGAACCTCCCACTATCATGAACCATCAGAAAAAGGAGAACCATGAAAACAAGAATCTTATTTTTCAACTTTGCCCTGATCATGGCTTTGCTCGTCGCAGCCTGCGGCGGGGCAGCAGCCGAAGAGGCGATGATGGATAAGCCCGCAACAGAAGAATCCATGATGGACAAGCCCACCGAGGAAGCCATGATGGACAACTCCACTGAAGAAGCCATGATGGACAAGCCCACCGAGGAAGCCATGATGGAAAGCCCTGCCTGGTTCAGCGCCGCGCTGACCGATGTCCGCACCGGGCAAACCTTCACGGTTCAGGATTTCGACGGCAAGGTGGTTTTGGTGGAGGCAATGGCTGTCTGGTGCTCGAAATGTCTGAGCCAGCAGAAGCAGGTCAAGGAATTGCGCGGTCTGCTCGGCGGGCGCGACGACCTTATCGTCATCGGCTTGGATATTGACCCGAACGAAGACGCCTCCCAACTTAAGGATTTCGCGGAAACCCAGGGCTTCGACTGGCTGTACGCCGTCTCGCCGGCGGAGGCGTCGAGCGAACTCTCGTCGCTGTATGGAAACCAGTTCCTCAACCCGCCCTCCACACCCATGCTGGTCGTTGACCGTCACGGCAAGGTTCATCCGCTGCCCTTTGGCATCAAGAGCGCAGAGGAACTCCTGGAATTCATCCAGCCGTTTCTCGACGAAACCATGTAAATTTTTCATCCTCACCCCAACACCCTGCAGGTATGTTTCCCATGAGCAAGGGTTGGGGATGAGGAGAATAAAAACTTATGGAAACCATCCTCACCTCCCTTTCCCTCGGCTTGCTCGCCACCACCAGCCCATGCGTCCTGCCGTTGTATCCCGGCTTTCTCGCCTACCTCAGCAGCGGAGGGGCAAACCTGCAAAACCCGCGCATCCGCTGCCTGCTCGGTTTCTTCGTGCTGGCGGGCGTATTGACGATGATGCTCGCATTGGGCGCTGTCATCGCGCTTTTATCCATATCCATTGGGCGGGCGCTGGCGCTGGTCATCCCCATTGCCGACCTCATCATCATTCTGTCCGGCGTGTTATTGCTGTTGAACATCAACCCCTTCAAGAAACTTCCCCAAATCCAAACGCCGTTGTTCTCGCATCCGTTTGCGAACGCGTTCCTTTACGGCTTGCTATATGGACCCATCGCACTGCCATGTTCGGGTCCGCTGGTGGTGAGCATCTTCGCGCTTTCGCTCACCGTCGCCGACGCGCTTGGGAAGTTGAGCGTCTTCCTCTGGTTCGGTTTGGGGTTCGGCATCCCGCTCCTGCTGTTATCCTTCCTCTCCGGGGCTGCCCAACGCTGGATCACGCGCCAATTCGCAGTGCGGGCGCGTTCGATCAACCTCGTCAGCGGTCTGCTGTTATTGGGCGTCGGGGCTTACGATCTCTCCGTCAACTGGAGTTTGATTGTCTCGTATCTTGCGTGATTGGGAGCCTTGTCAAAACGAATCCACGGCGGCTTGCAGGGTTTCGTAATTCTGGATGCTCTGTAAAAAGCCGGTGATGCCGAGCACGTGATAGACCTGCGGCGGCGCCTTGCACAATTTCACGTGCACCGCGTTATAGGCTTCCTCCTGCGGCGTGAATATCCGGTGAATCTTTTGAAGTGCGCGCATTCCGGCGCTGGTCAGCGTATCCACTTCTTCGAGGTTGATCACCAAATAACGCGCGCCTTCGTCGTACGCGCTCCTGGCTTCTGCAAGCAAAGCCTCTTCGCTTTGAGCGTCCAGCCAGCCGCGCACGTGCAAAACGGTAACCGGCACATTCCCCTGCATTTGTTCCCTTGTAACCTTAAAAGCGTTATTCATGGCGTTACCTCCGGGTTGGGCGAATTATAGCCGCTTTGTCTGGATTGAGAACCTTTCGCCTCTTCCATAGCCGGCGGTTGATTCGCTTCGGTAAAGCGTGACCTTCCCGCCGCCGTATACTCCCCATTCCACATCCGTTTTCATCCGCGAATCCGTGAAGGAATCCGTTGACAACATGCCTGTATGTTCGTCAATGCCAATGAGCGTACCGTCCGGGAGCATTTGTCTCAATTGACCCGCCCACGCTCTGCCGAAGGTATTATGATGCGGCAGGACGCAGGCGTTGGGCACCAAATTCAAGCCGCGCAGTAATTTCTTTTCGTAGGGGTCGTAGTAATGCTCGCACAACACCATCGCCCCCGCGCTGCTCCCGGCGATCACCGCTCCCGCTGTATGGGCTTCGAGAGCCGCGCTCCAGCATTGGCTGTCTTTCAATGTCTCGCCCAAATGACGGGGAAAACCTCCGAGCAGGTAGATCAGTTTCGAGGTCCGAACCGAGGCGGCGAGCGCGGAATCGTTAGCGGATTTCGAATCAATCACATCCACCGTGAATACGTTCCTCGCGCCGAGGCTTTGAAACCAGCGCACGCCGTTGTTCCCCGCCCGTTTGTGGTTGTTATCCGGCGCGGCGGCGGCGGGGATGATGCAGATGGGCGACTCGAACCCGCCAGCCAGTTCGATGGCGCGCAAATCCGGCTCGGACATGCACCCGCCAAATTCCGCGCCGCCTTCGAGCAAAAGATACCCCACTGGAATCAGGCAAATGAAGCCAGCGCTTCGGCGGCGGAGGGATGGATATAGAGGCTTTGCAAAAAGCCCGCCATGCTCAACACGTAGTGCACCTGGGGAGATGGCTGCGCCAGTTTGAAATAGGGCGATTTGAAGACTTCATGCGGATGCTCCGCCCGCCAGGCTTGGATCTCGTTTTCGGGAGTGAACATTTTGTAAATGGTGTGCAGCGCCCGCAGACCCGCGCTGGTCACCACCTCCACACCATGCAGATCCATCAACAAAAAGCGCGCGCCGGAATCGAATTCCCGCTGCGCTGCATGTACCAGTTCGTCCTCCGTTTGCCGGTCCAGGTTCCCCTCCAACTGCAGGATGACGACCCTGCCCCCGGTCTTTGTGATTTTCAGCAGATCAGCCATATCTCCTCCGGGCGTGAATTCCATGCAAGCGACGACGTCATTATACGCGAAACCCCGCGTCACTCTCCGCCCGGTTCGGTTTCCTGCATGCCGCCCCGTTCCACATTGACCTGCATTTCAACTCCGTCCGTGCTGACATCAATCCAGCCGTTGCGGTCGGTGCGCAGGAGGGAATAGCCGCTCAGCATGTCCAGCACCTCCTGGTGCGGCAAACCGTTCAAGTCACCGGCGGCGGCGCTCAACACCACCAGCTGCGGGTTCAGGTTTTCGACGATATCCGGCGGGTTGCTCGGCGCATATCCCGATTCGGCGAGCAAAAGCACGTCCACCTTGCCGATGGAATTGCCGAACTCCAGCGACTCGAACGTACCTTCGCCTACGCCGATGGGCAGAAGCGCGCGAAAACTTCCATACTCGACGAGCAGCACGCTTCCACGCGGACCGACAGCCTGCACCTCGATAAACGCGCCGCCGCCCAGCTCGAGCCGTTGACCAGCCTCTGCCGGCGTGACCGGGATTTCATTCTGTGCGAAGTATTCATCCAACAGGCGGGAGGAAAACGAGGCTTGCACGTTCCCGCTCCACAGGACGTTTTCGGGCGCGTACCGCTCCACGATGCGCGGCAGGGCGGCGACCTGGTTCTCCTGCGTGGAGGCAATGATGAGCCAATCCAGGCTGCGAGAGAAGAGGGGCAGACGCCTGCCGAGTTCATCCGAAAGTTCGGAGACGTTTGCCCCGCCGTTGACGAGGATGCTGCGTCCCTCCGGCGTTTGGATGAGGACGGCGTCGGCGGAACCGGCTTCGAGGAAGACGACATGGAAGCGCCCATCGCCGGATTTTGCGGAAGCCGTCCAGAACAACACCATGCAGGCGAAGACGAGGGCGAAGGCAGCGGTCAATGCAGCGGCGCGGATGGACGAAGCCGCAGACTTGAACCAGCCCTGGACGGCAGACCAGTTCAACGTCACGGCAAGAAGCGCGGCATAGAAGGCAGCCACCGCCCAGCCGGGCACGCCGCCCAGCACGATCACACCGTTTGGCACACGGTCGAAGAATTCCACCACGCGGATGGTGTAACTTGCGAAACCCCACACGATCCATGCGAGCGCCTGCCCAAGCGGATAAATGAAGAGACTGACGAAGACCGCCAGTCCGCCGAGAACCATCACCACCGGCTGGACGGGCAGGATGAAGGGATTGGCTGCAAACGAGATGAGGGAGATGCGGTTGAAATAATATGCCATGATGGGGATGGTCATCACCTGCGCGGCGAGGGTGAGGATGATGTTTTCATTGATGATGCGGATGACAGCGCCGGTGTCCTCTCTGGTCAATTTTGCGATGAGGCTGGCTGTAAAGTTGGAAAACGGTTCGGCGTAAAGGATCAAACCCAGGGTAGCCAGGAACGAAAGTTGAAAGCCCACATCCCACAGCGCGAGCGGGTTGATGAGCGCCATGATGAGCGCGACGAATGCCAGCGTGTTCATGCCCGCGTTGCGCCTGCCGACCTGCCGCGCGAACAGCGAGGCGCTGCCCATGAACGCGGCGCGCACCACAGCCGGGTCGCCGCCGACCAGAAAGGCATAGAGGAAAACGAAGACCACCGCCAGGAACGCTCCCAGCCTTTCATCCCTCAGCAGAGATTTGAAGATCGAAAAGAACAAGCCCGCAATGATGGCGATGTTGAAACCCGAAATGGCAATGATGTGCGCCGTGCCGGTGTTCTTGAAGGCGTCCCGCAGGTTTTTGGGCAAGCCCGTATCCACGCCGAAGAGGATGCCCGCAAAGAGGGAGGCTTCGGGGTCCGGGAAGAGGCGGTAGGTGTTTTCGAGAAGTCTTTCCTTGAGATAATACACAGGAATGAACAGGACGTTCCCGCCGCTGCCGGGCAGGCGCGTCGCTTCGGCATCGGACATGTAGGCGTAGACTCCCTGCCGCGCGAGATAATCGCGGTAGGAGAATTCCTCGTTCTCCGGCGGAGTCTTCAACAGTCCGCGCACACGGATGCGTTCGCCGTATTCATACGTTTCGTTCGGCGGCACGCGCACCAGAATCGCGCCTGAGACGGGCAGGTCGCCGTCGCCGGTATCCACCGCTTCCACGTTCAGTTTGAGATTGGTGTATCTATCACGGTAGTCGGGCGGCTCGGCAAGAGACCCGGTGATCAGCAATTCGTATTCGCGGTCGTTGTAGAAGGCGATGTGGAAGGCGTCTATGGTCGGCTGGCGGAATTGGTGGTAGGCGGAACCGAGGAAGAAGATGGCGGGAAGGAGGGGGATAAAAGGATAAGCGGCGATTAACGAGGAACGGGTAACGAATTGGGAATTGCGGAGAAAAAAGAAGAGGAGCAGGAAACCAAGCGCAATCAGCGCCCACGCCCAGGCGGGAAGAGGGAACAGGCTGGCAAGGACAATCCCCGCCAGGAAGGATAATGAAATCCACAACAAGGGCATGAGGGAATTCTACTTTAGTTTGGAAGTACGGGCGACCCGTCGGGATGGATCAGGCGCTTTACTTTCGCCGGGCGGGTCGCCCCTGCGGTTTGTAGAAAAATTTTTTCGTAAGGTGAGTTATGAAATTGAAAGCCTCGCAGCCTTTGCCCTGTATCGAGGTCATGGGATAATTCACCCATACAAACAAGGACCATTCCATGGCTAAAACAACCGTCCCATTTGAAACGCTCGCCGCCGACTTGCACGGTTCGGACTGGACCAAACGCTGCGATGCAGCGCGCATGCTGGGGCAAAGCAGGGACCCGCGCGCAGTGGATTTGCTCCTGCCCGATTTGAAAGACCCCGATTGGCGCGTACGACGGAACGCGGTTCAGGCGCTGGGCGCGCTCAAATTCCCGCAAGCCCTTGCCCCGTTGACGGAGGCTCTGCAAGACCGGGTTGCCACCGTCCGCGAACGCGCCGCCGTCGGTTTGGGACGGCTCAAAGACCCCCGGTCCATCCCAGCCCTGCTCGAAGCCTTTCTTCGCAAAGACAAACTGCATGTGGGCAATGCGGCATATCAGGCGCTGCGCAAATTTGGGCGCAAGGCGGCTCCGCAAATCGTCGAAGCCTTCCGGCAAAATCCGAATCCCCACCTGGTGGATCTGCTCCTCGAATTCAAAGCCGAAGGGTTGGCAGACCTGCTCCTGCCGCACATCGCCAGCCCGGATATCATCCTGAAGAGCAAAGCCATTCAGGCATTGGGGACATCGGGCGATGCGCGTGCAGCGGATGTTTTGCTCTCCCGCCTGCCCAAAAGCGACATGATGACTCAGGCGATCATGATTCAAGCGCTTGGGCAGCTGCAGGCAGTGCAGGCGCTTCCCGTCCTGCTCGATATGCTTCAAGACGACGACTTGTACGGTCAACACACCGTGTTGTACCGCGCCGTCACCGACGCTTTGCAAACCATGAGCGGCATCAAACCGCAGATCGAAGGCGCGTTTCCAGGCGGCGGCTTCAGCCTGAACATGGGCGGCACGAACATCAGCCTTGCCGAAGGCATGAGCATTCTCGGCAGCAAGCAGGTGGCAGACCTCAACTCCATGCTGGCGAATATGGAAACGCAAGTACGAAAGGTGGGGGCGCAGCTCAATCTGCCTCCCGATTTCATCGAAAAACTCGCCGGTCAGACCTGGAGTTATGGAGCCATGTTTGCGGATGCGCGCGACGCGAAGACGGAACGGGTGAAAGTGCTGATTGACCTCCTCAAATCGGATTCCGCCCTGACGCGCATCGCCTCTTCCCTAACCCTGGTCTGGTACACCGACCCCGGGGCTTTGACTCCCCTGGAGCAAGCCGCACAGGATTCCAACGCGAATGTGAGACGCGCGGCGGCATGGGCGCACCAGGCGCTCGAAAGAACCCTGGGCTATCTTAATGCCAGTGAGTGATCGAAGAAGAAATTATCGTGATGGGTCAAAAGAAATGATGTAGAGCGAGATAGTCTCTCGCTCTACATTTACGCAGACCCGCTGCCGAATTATTACCCGCCTGATTCGTATGCGCGCAACCATGTCAGGCAGCCTGCTCCCTGTGCTGGGGCGGCGGCTTTGAGCATAGGTCACCGACAATTTTGCGCTACACCCGCGGGTGGGGGCATTTTGTCAATTCTTTGCTATAATGCAACAATCTTATTTCAGGAGTTCTCTCCATGACCGTTCAAAAGCCATTGCTGGAAGTCAGGAACCTGAGAACGTACTTTTATACCGAGGACGGCATCGTGCGCTCGGTGGACGGGGTGGACTTTCATGTTTATCCCGGCGAAGTGCTCGGCATCGTGGGAGAATCGGGCTGCGGCAAGAGCGTGACGTCCCTTTCCATCATGCGGCTGATCAGCCCGCCCGGCAGGATTGTGGAGGGTGAAATCATTTTTGACGGCAAGGATTTGGTGCAGGCTTCGGAAGAAGAGATGATGCAGGTGCGCGGCAACCGCATCTCGATGATCTTTCAACAGCCGCAGTCCGCGCTCAATCCGGTGTTCCGCGCGGGCGACCAGATTTCGGAAGTATTGAACATTCACCAGGACTTCGGCAGGGAAGCCGGACGGGAACGCGCGGTCGAGTTGTTGAAACTGGTGGGCATTCCCGAACCGGAACGCCGCGCGGATGCCTTCCCGCATGAACTTTCGGGCGGCATGGCGCAGCGTGTCATGATCGCCATGGCGCTCGCCTGCGTCCCGGACCTGTTGATTGCCGACGAACCCACCACCGCGCTGGATGTGACCATTCAGGCGCAGATCCTGGATTTGATGCGCGACATGCGCAAACAGCTGGGTTCCGCCTTGATCCTCATTACGCACGATCTGGGTGTAATCGCCGAAATGGCGAACCGCGTGGCTGTGATGTATGCGGGCGAAATCGTGGAAGAATCCCCGGTGACATCCCTGTTCGACACCCCGCTGCATCCGTACACAAAAGGCTTGATCGGTTCGATCCCCGTGCTGGGCGATGTGCGCGAGCGGCTGGATGTCATCCCCGGTTCCGTGCCGAACCTGATCAATCTGCCGCCGGGCTGCCGGTTTGCACCCCGCTGCCGCGCGCGCGTCGAACATAACCTTTCCATCTGTACCGAACGGCACCCCGACCTGACCGAGATTTCGGAGGGACACAAGGTGCGCTGCTGGCTGTATCAGGATGCTGAAGGTCATTCCGCTCCAATGAAATCCGGCAAGTAATTCCAAGAGAAGATACGGATATGAACACGATGAACAAACAGCCTCAGGAAAAATCGGATTTGTTGGTGGTCAGGGACCTTGTCAAACATTTCCCGGTGCGGTCGGGTCTCCTGCAGCGGACGACTGCCTGGGTCAAGGCGGTGGACCGCGTCAGTTTTGCCGTAAAGAGCGGGGAAACGCTGGGCATGGTGGGCGAATCCGGCTGTGGAAAGACGACCATCGGGCGCACCATCCTGCGCCTGATCGAACCGACCTCCGGCGAAATTTCCTTCAATGGGCGCGACATTACGAAGATGAACAGCGCCAATCTCAAACCCCTGCGCCGCGACATGCAGATCATCTTCCAGGACCCCTACGCCTCATTGAACCCGCGCATTCCCATCGGCGAATCGGTGATGGAAGGTCTGCAAATTCACAACATCGGTCACCCCAAGGAGCGCTGGGAGGTGGCGATCAACATGCTCAAGAAGGTGGGATTGGAGGAATACCACGCCCGCCGTTACCCGCACGAGTTTTCCGGCGGGCAGCGTCAGCGCATCGGCATCGCGCGTGCCCTGGCATTGAACCCGAAGTTCATCGTCTGCGATGAGCCGGTCTCCGCGCTGGATGTTTCCATCCAGTCGCAGGTGTTGAACATCCTCAAGGACTTGCAGAAGGAATTCGGTCTGACCTATTTGTTCATCGCGCACAACCTCAGCGTGGTGGAGCACATCTCCGACCGCGTGGCGGTCATGTACCTCGGCAAGATGGTGGAACTGACCGACCGCGACGTGCTTTACCGCGAACCCCTGCACCCCTACACCCGCGCGCTTCTTTCCGCCATTCCGGTCGCCCATCCCAGCATGAAGCGCGAACGCACCATCCTCAAGGGCGATGTACCAAGCCCGCTCAACCCGCCGAAGGGATGCCGCTTCCACACCCGCTGTCCGATTGCCATTGAAAAATGCTCGCAGGAGGAGCCGGAATTCAAGGAAGCCCGCCCGGGGCATTGGGTGGCTTGCTGGCTCGCCGAATAAACCCCAATGAATACAGACCGCCTTTCGGCGGTCTTGTTTTTTGGCTCTCCCATAATTAACGGGAAAGAGCCTAACCCCAAAGGACACCAAGTACACAAATGAGAAAAGGCGTCAACTTTATAGGCGTTTTTCCTTCGTGCTCTCCCCGGCACTTGTCCCGGGTGCAAGTGCCGTGTCCTAAGCCCTCAGCATGAGGGTTGTGTTGAAAGTGGTTTTCCCGTTAAAAACGGTAGAACCGTTTTTTCACCGGAGGTCCGCACAGTTGCAGACACCAACATGGTTATAATTGCACCCATGTCCCCATCCCCGACAAACACGGATACTCCCGCGGGCAGGTGTTCATGAAGAAAAATCTGTTTCTTTTGCTGTTGATGGTAATGATATTGACGACCGGGTGTTTGACGTCAAGTGAATTGACCGGAACCCCCACCGCCCCGCCGCTGGACCTGCCCACCCTCACGCCGCAGCCATCCGCACAATCCTCCCTGACCGTGTGCCTGGGGCAGGAACCGAACAGCCTGTATCCCTTCGGCGAATTGAATTCCGCCGCGCGCAGTGTGCTTGCCGCCATCTACGATGGACCGTTCGACACCATCGCATACGAGTACCAGCCCGTCATCCTCACGAAAATGCCGTCGTTCGAGAACGGCGATGCGCAAATTGACCGCATCCAGGTTCGGGCGGGCGATACGGTCCTGGACGCGGAAGGCAGTCTCGTCACGCTGGAGGCGGAGACCCGCGTCCGCCCGGCGGAGTGCCGCAGCGACGATTGCGTCATCACATACGACGGAACCTCCCCGCTCGAAATGGATCAAATGCTCGTCACCTTTCACCTGCGCCCCGACCTGACCTGGTCGGACGGCACGCCCCTGACCTCCGACGATTCCATCTTTTCCTTTGAACTTCACAAGGAAGCCAGCATCAACCCCTACCTGCTCGCGCGCACGCAGGTATACGAAGCCGCCGACGAGCAGACCTTGCAGTGGTTCGGCGTACCCGGTTTCATTGACCCAACCTATTTCACCAACTTTTGGATGCCCGCGCCGCGGCACGCCTGGGGCGTGTTCCCCGCCGATGAACTCCCGTCCATTGACATTGCCGCCAGCACGCCGCCCGGCTGGGGACCGTACATGGTGGAGGAGTGGCTGCCGGGCGATCACATTGCGCTGGTGAAGAATCCGCATTACTTCCGCACAGCAGATGGATTCCCCAAAATGGACAGAATCAACTTCCGCTTCATCCCGGACCCGGACATGGCTCTGTCCGAATTGATCGCCGGCCGCTGTGACCTGATTGACCCAACCGTTAATCTCGAAAATCACGTCGGTCTGCTTCAGGAAATGCAATCCGCCGAGCAGGCGCGCATCTTCGTCACGACCGGCATGTCCATCGAATGGCTGGGACTGGGTATCGCCCCCGCCTCCTACGATGACGGCTACGATATTCAAAAAGACAGGCAGGATTATTTTGCCGATACCTATACCCGTCAGGGTATTGCCTACTGCCTCGACCGCGAATCCGTGGTGAAGAACACGCTCTTCGGCTTGACCAGCGTGCCTTCATCCTACGTTCCGGTGGAACATCCCGTTTTCGATGCGGACAGTTCGGCAATTCCCCACGACCCCGAAGTGGGTATTTCCCTGCTCGAACAGGCGGGCTGGCTGGATTCCGACAACGACCCCGCCACGCCGCGCCGCGCCATCAACGTGAGGGGGGTCGCCTACAACACGCCCCTGCAATTGAACTATTACACCACCACCTCCACCCAGCGCAGGCAGGTGGCGGATATTCTGGAGCAATCCCTCGCGGAGTGCGGCATCGCCCTCAACGTGGAATATTTCTCCGCAAACGACCTGTACGCTTCGGGACCGGCTGGGCTGCTCTTCGGGCGCCAGTTCGACCTGGCGCAATATGCCCTGGGCGTGGAAGGAGTCGAACCTCCCTGCGGCTGGTTTTCCAGTTCGCAGATTCCCTCCGGGGTCAATGCCTGGAGCGGGACGAATGTCACCGGCTTCCGCAGCGAGGAGTATGATTCAGCATGCCGCGAGGCGGGGCTTTCCTTCCGCGGCGAACAGGCATATTTGAACGCCTACCGTCAGACGCAAATCATCTTCTCGGAACAATTGCCCGCCATTCCCCTTTATTATCGCCTGCGGATCGCCGCCGCCCGACCCGGCGTGTGCCGGTTCGACCTCGACCCCACCGCCAACCCATTGTGGAATATCGAGTCCATCGGCATCGGCGAGACCTGTCAAAATTGAATAGAGCCCCGCAGGGGAACTTTGCTATAATTTATTCGTTCATTGAGTATGGCAGTCATTCCCCCGGCATTCTTTCAAAGGCAGAACAGGAAATCATGGAACGGAAAATTTTAATTGTGGACGACCATCGCGATATACTGCGGCTTCTGCATTCCTCGCTGGATTCGCTCAAGAACAAGGAACTCAAAGTCTACGAAGCGCCGTCGGGAGAGGAGGCGCTTCTCGAATCCGTCCGTCAGAAGATTGACATGCTCATCACCGACTACAAACTGCCCGGCATGACCGGCGTGGAGTTGATGCACAAGATTCGCGGGCGTCACCCGGAGGTCAAGGTGATTCTCATCACCGGCATGACCGATAAAAAGACCCGCGACGAAATCCTGAACGCCGGGGCGCTCGCCATCTTCGACAAGCCCATTCCCATGGCGGACTTTTTGGACGCCGTGGAACGCGGGCTTGGACTCGTGCAAACCATTTTCCCCGCGGAGAAACCGGGCGAACAGGTGGAGGAGCACCGCCACTCGCGCATCTCGGACCTGCTTGCCAACTTCCGGCAGGACGTCAACGCCGATGCGGTTTTTCTTCTCAACGACCGCGGACTGGTGCAGGCGCGCACCGGCAAACTGCACGATCCCAGCATGGAAGTCTCGCTCATCTCCACGCTGATGGCGATCCACAGCGCCAGCCTCAAGGTGGCGCGCCACAACCACCAGGAGGCGTTCGACTCGTATCACGTTTTCAGCGGCGGCGATCATGATTTGCTCTTCATCCCGGTCACTCCGCTGTATGCCCTGCTGGTCGCCGGGAACGGGCTCGCCGCGGAGGATCGCATCCTCGAAACCGTGAGCGGTCTGCTCGCTTTGCGCGCGCAGGTGGAGAAGGCTCTCAAATCCCTCGGCGTGACCGGCGAACTGAAAACGGTCTCCGAGACCCAGCAAAAACCCGCCGTCAAGAAACACACCGATAAACTTGCCCAGGCAACCCCCGCGCCCGAAATGGAAGCCCTGCTCAGCCAGGCAACCACCCAAAAGATCAAGGTCCAAAATGCGGACGACTTTTGGAATGAAGCCGCGCAGAAGCACGCCAACAAATCCGCCAACCCCGAAGTCATCTCGTTTGAAGAGGCGCGCAAGCTCGGCATCATTCCGGGTGAAAATTAAATTTGTGATACAATTTCGCCCGCACTGGGGCATGGTGCAATGGCAGCACACCAGCCTTTGGAGCTGTGGATCTTGGTTCGAATCCAGGTGCCCCAGCCTGATTCCGTCCGCGCAAGCGGACGATTTGCTCAAACGGGATTTGTCGCGGAGCGCTTGCATCGCCGCACAAATCCTGTTTTCGTATGCCCCGCACATTTCCTGTTGTTTTTATCAAGATGAGCGGGGGTGAGGTGAAATCATGAAGATAACCGCTGTTCTCCTTGCCGCCGGGCAGGGCACACGCATGAAATCCTCGCTGCCCAAGGTCCTGCATCCTGTTGCGGGCAAACCCATGATCTGGCATGCCTTACAGGCGATCCGGCAAGCCACCACCGAAAAGCCGGTCGTCGTGGTGGGGCACGGCGCGGAGGAAGTGACCCGGTACCTCGGCGACTCGGCGCAGACCGTTTTACAGGAACCGCAGTTGGGAACCGGTCACGCCGTGCTTCAGGCTGAAGCCCTGTTGAAAGGAAACACCGACCTGGTGGTGGTCTCCTATGCCGATATGCCCCTTCTGCGCGGCGAAACCCTGCAAAAACTGGTGGAAACGCAAAAGCAAAGCAGGGGCGCGATGACCCTGTTGACGGTGGTGGCAGACGACCCGCGCGGGTTCGGGCGCATCATCCGCAAAGCGGACGGGTCGGTGGAAGCCATTGTGGAGGAATACGTCGCCACGCCGGAGCAGGCAAGAATCAGGGAATTGAACGCGGGCGGGTATTGCTTCGATGCCAACTGGCTGTGGGACGCCCTGCGCCGCATTCCCAAAAACCCCAAAAAGGGAGAATACTATCTCACCGATACGGTTGAACTGGCAGCCGCAGACGGATTATCCGTCCAGCCTGTGGTGATGGACGACCTCGAAGAGGTCATCGGCGTCAATACGCGCGTGCACCTTTCGGAAGTGGAAGCCGCCATGCGCCGGCGCATCAACCGCGAACACATGCTCAACGGCGTGACCATGACCGACCCCGCCTCGACCTACATTGAAGCCGGTGTGACCATCGGCAGGGATACCGTCCTCATGCCCAACACCTATCTGCACGGAAAGACCGAAATCGGCGAAGGCAACGTCATCGGTCCGAACAGCATCGTCCGCGATTCGAAGATTGGGAACCGCTGTAAAGTCCTGGCTTCGGTGATGGAGGGCGCGGTCCTCGAAGATGATGTGGATATGGGACCCTTTGCACGTCTTCGCAAGGGCGCGCATCTGGGGAACCGCGTCCACATGGGGAATTTCGGCGAGGTGAAGGACTCGTATCTTGCCGAAGGCGTGAAGATGGGACACTTCTCCTATATCGGCAACGCGCAGGTCGGCGCAAACACCAACATCGGGGCGGGGACGATCACCTGCAACTACGACGGCGAAAAGAAACATCCCACCGAGATCGGCGAAGATGTGTTCATCGGTTCGGATACGATGCTTGTGGCGCCTTTGAAGATCGGCGCAGGCGCACGCACCGGCGCAGGCGCGGTGGTGACGAAGAACGTTCCCGAAGATACGCTGGTCGTGGGCATGCCTGCCCGCGCGATCCGCAAATTGGAAAGAAAACCGAAAAAGAAACAAGGCTGATAACCATGACAAGCGAAGAGAAACAATCCCTGATTGACCTTGCAAACGAAGCCCGCCGCCGCGCCTACGTGCCGTATTCCAATTATCCGGTCGGCGCGGCGCTGCGCACCAAAAGCGGGCGGCTGTACACCGGCGTCAACGTGGAAAATGCGGCATACCCGCAGACCATGTGCGCGGAGCGCATCGCCATATTCAAAGCCGTCTCGGAAGGGGAGACCGAATTCGAAGTGATTGCCGTGGTCACCAGCAACGGCGGCTCGCCCTGCGGCGGCTGCCGCCAGGTGATGGCGGAATTCGGTCTGGACACCATCGTGTTGATGGCAAACGGAAACGGGGAATTGGCAAAGGAAACCACCGTGAAAGAACTGCTGCCCGAAGCCTTCACGCCGAAACATTTGATGACAGGTAAGTGATTGGATGACCAGGAAATAGTGGATAGCGTCATAACCCGCTAATAACTATTCTCCAATCTTCAATCTTCAATCTCTGATCTCCCCATGCCCGATTTCCGCTCCTTCCGCGCTTCGGCTGTCGTCCTCCGCCACTCCGATTGGGGCGAAGCGGACCGCCTGCTCACGCTCTACACTCGTGAACACGGCATGGTCCGGGCGCTGGCAAAGGGGGCGCGGAAGGTCACCTCGCGCAAGGCGGGACATCTCCAACCCTTCACATACGTCACCATACAACTCGCAAAAGGGCGCGACCTGTTGATCGTCACCCAGGTGGAAACGGTCAACGCCTTCCTGCCGCTGCACGACGACCTGGTAAAGACGGGGTACGCCGCCTATGTGGTGGAACTGCTCCTGCGCTTTTCGTATGAAGAGGAAGGCGCAAACCCTGCGATCTTCCGCCTGCTGGTGGAAACGCTGGGAAGAATCGAAAAAGAGCCGGATTCCTGGCTCTCGATTCGATACTATGAAATGAGGCTGCTGGATGCGGTGGGGTTTCGTCCGCAATTGTTCGAGTGCGCCAATTGCGGGCGCGAGATCAAGCCTGAAGACCAGTTCTTCTCGTTTACGGCGGGCGGGGTCATCTGCCCGAGGTGCGGCGGGGGGCTGAAGAACCTGACGCGCATTTCGCTCGAAGCGCTCAAATATCTGCGTCACTTCCAAAGGTCGGGGTACAGGGAAGCCTCACGCGCACATCCCAGCCCCGAGGTCCAAAAAGAGGCGGAAACGCTCATGCAGGGCTACTTCGCATACCTGCTGGAGCGCGAGTTGAACACGCCGGGCTTCATCAAAAAGATCAAACCGTAACAACCACTTTAAGTTGTTTGGGCGCTAATTCCCGTCCGGCTGTTTCCTTTTTACCTTCATTTTCCGTCGTATCGTACTGCTGAGCGGCTGGGTATTGATGGGGGTGGATGCCGAGCGGGCATCGGAGGCATAGCCGAAGCGCCGCAGGGTGATGCGGTGCACCCAGCTGAGAATCGCCTTCGCCGAAAATTCCTCTTCATACGGGATCGGGACGGTGGTGTTATTTTCCAGCGCCGTTCGCAAATCCTGCGCCGTCCTGCCGGGGAATTCGGTGCGTCCCGCGCCGACCGCCCAGTAAATATGCGCGTCGCTGGAGGCGATTTTGGCAAGCGGCAGGTATACCGAAATCTTGCGGGCGATCTTATCGAAATTCTGCGTGCCCATGTTGTGCGTCTCGATGCCTTTGAGCGCGCCTTTTGCGCGCGGGTTGGTCAGCGCGCCCAGCACCGCCTCCATCGAGAGACTGCCCGGAAAGTTGTTGAACGGATGCGGCGCAATCGCCACGCCGCCCTGTTTGCCGATGTGAATCAATGTGTCGTTCAGGGTCATTCCGGCGGGCGGCAGCGTCTTGATGAACAACGCCACCAGGTGTCCGTCGCGGGTGCTGATCTCCGCCGCGGGAATGGCTTCGAGTCCGTATTGCGGCGCGAGTTCCTGCGCCTCCAGCGAGCCGCGAATCTCATCGTGATCGGCAATGGCAATCACATCCAGGCCGACATCGGCAGCTTGCTTGAGAACTGCGCGAACGGTTGTGGTTGCATCGGGGGAGTAGATGGAGTGGAT